>JADQBU010000346.1 GCA_016278435.1 Halanaerobiales bacterium | reverse complement strand
AACTGTTTTAACTCCTCCTCTGTATGTTTGTTAAACTGTTCTAAAACTGATTTAATCTCTTCCAGAAAAGTATAATCATCATTTTTATCCGGAATATACAGTATCTGCAGAAAATATTCCAGAGCCAGTTTTAAAAGTTCATCTTTATTTTCAAAATACTCATAGATGGTACTCTTACCCATAGCCAGTCTGTCTGAAATATCAACAATCCGGAGTTCATCCACACCCTTCTCGGCCAGAACCTGTAGAGTTGCCTCGATTATTTCTTTCTTTTTCTGATCAACATCAACCAGTTTGGGAGTCATCTTCTCCACCCTCTTTCTTTTTTTGACCGACTGTTCGTTCAATAATAATGATACTACTATTTTTCTCCTGTGTCAATAGCTATACTTAAAATAGTAATTCTTCAAAATATGCTATACTTTAAAAATAAAAAAGCAGTGCTTTTTAGCGGTAAACTAAAGCACTGCTTTCATCTAATTAAATTATAAATACTTTTTTATATCTTCTACCGATGGAACTCTCCCCATTACTTTAACCTGTTCATCAACAACAAGCGCAGGTGTTTTCATAACTCCATAAGTCATAATATCTTTAAAATCCTCCACCTTCTCAATTGTGGCTTCAATACCAAGTTCCTTGACAGCTTCCCTGGCATTGGCTTCTAATTTTTTGCAATTTGAACAGCCTGAGCCTAAAACTTTAATAACCATTTTAATAGCCTCCTTATATTGATTTAAATTAATAAATGTGCAATTCCATTAAATAAATAACCTACTAATATAATGGCAATACCTGTTATGGCCACGAAAACTCCTATTAGCTTCGGCTTAATTGCTTTTTTCAGCAATATCATTTCCGGTAATGATAAAGCTGTTGTAGCCATCATAAAGGAAATAGCAGTTCCAATACCAACCCCCTTTCCTATCAATGCCTCGGCAATAGGAATTGTCCCCAGAGCATTTGAGTAAAGAGGAATACCAAATATTACACCAACAATAACCGCCAATGGATTATCCGGTCCTGCATATTTCGCTAACAGTTCTGCTGGTGCCCAGCCATGAATTATTGCTCCTAACCCTATACCAATCAACAAGTATATCCAAACTCTTTTAATGATATCTTTCATGTTTTCAATAGCAAAATTAGCTCTTTCTTTAGGAGTTAATTCTTCAATATCTACTTCTCCTGCTTTGATTTGATAAACATACTCTTCTACTTCATTTTCTAATTTTAAAGAACCAATTAAAATACCTCCGACTACACCCACTATAACTCCTGTAATAACATATACTAAAGCTATTTTCCATCCAAAAGAAGCAAGCAGTATTGCAAAAGCGGCCTCATTTACAATTGGTGAGGTTATAAGAAAGGAAAATGTTACACCCAGAGGAATACCTGCTTCAACAAATCCAATAAATATTGGTACAGATGAACAGGAGCAAAATGGTGTAACAATCCCCAGCAATGATGCCATAATGTTCCCTTTTATACCGCTAAATCTCTCCAGAATTTTCTTTGTTCTTTCCGGCGGGAAATAACTCCTGATATAAGATATAGAAAAGATCATTATTCCTAAGAGAATAATAATTTTAATTGTGTCATAAAAGAAAAAGTGTACACTGGAGCCCAGACGTGTATCCATGGAAATGCTTATTACATTCTCAACAAAAACTGTTACTAAATAATTTAACCAGCTGAACAATTCAATCACCTTCCCCTGGAACTATCTTTTTTTAGTATTGCATTGGTTTAAATAGATGTCTTTTTTTGATAGATTGTCTCTGTCAATACTTAATTGCGGGTATTTATCAATATTTTCTATAATATTTTTAATAAAGCCCTCTAATATCTCATCATTAATATTAAGTTTATAAAATATATATTGTTCTCTTCTTTCATCAGTAACAAATCCCATATTTCTTAGTTTAGCCAGATGTTTTGATACTTTGGGCTGAGAAAGATCTAAAATGCCATATATTTCACAGACACAAAGGTCCTGTTGTGCCAGTAAAACAACTATTCTAAGTCTAGTTTCATCAGATAATAGTTTGAAAAAATTTAGGATCTGGTCCATTATTTGACTCCCTTCGGTTTAATAAATCATTATACTTATATACCCATATGCGTATATGTTTATATATATTATATTCATCTATTATTCTTTTGTCAATAGATTATCATAAAAAATGTGTAATCTTCCCTACCCGCCCCTTATTTTTATTAAGAAATCTTAAACAGGAATCCTGAATTCAGGGTTTCCGGCAGCATATGGAGCAATATCATACTGCTGAAAATAAATAACCAGGTTGTCGTCTTCCAGATAATAATCAAACTCCTCCTCATCCCTGATAAATTCAACAGCACCGGGGAAATAATCATCCTGGTTCTCTTCTATTTTCTTAATAATCGTCTCTTTAACCTGTTGTAGATCCAGTGTGGTTCGATCTAAATAATCCTGCAGTTTGAGGTTCTCGCCAGTCTCTGAATCAAGATTATAGCTCTCAACAGTGGTTAAACCGTGAGCACCTCCGGTATATTGATAAAAACTAAAAAGCAGACTCAATATATCGTCTCTATTTTTAACATCATAGACCACCATAGCCTGATACTTGAAAAAAGGCCGTTCTAATTTACCCTCTTCAATATCTTTCATAAATTCTACAGACTGATTTTTTAACTCTTCTGTAAAGTCAAGGACTTTATCTCTTATCTCCCGGTTAAAGTCTTCCCCGGCAGCCTGATTTTTAATGCCTTTGATAACGGGAAACTCTGCTTCAATTTCAATTGTATCTGTCTTGAGAGCATAACATAGTGGAAATAGCTTGATATTAGCTTCCAGATGCCCGTTTGCAAGCACATTGACTGGAACTAATAGACTTATAAGAAAGGTTATTATTAATATTAATTTAATAATTTTCATTTAATCTTTTCTCCTTTTTTCTTAATTATTCTTTTTAGTATTCCTCTTTTATCTTAATTATATATCAGAGATTTAATATAAACAACTGTACTTTAAACCATTAATGCCACTAATACTAAGCTGAATAATATTCTTTTTATAGTTAATAATAATAGCAAATAATAATAAAGAATACCAACACTGGGAGGTTTTTAACTTGACAGTAAAAAATAAACTGGAAAAGACAATCACCGACTGTGAGTCAGTCCTGGCAGATCTTAAATCCTTTGCCCAGGAGACAGACAACAAAAATGCAAAGCAGATGTTTCAAAAACTGGCCCAGTCAGAGCAAGGAATCCTGGACACCTTGAATTCGCGGCTCGAATATATCAAACAGGAAGAGGCTCAGTACAGATAAAATTGATTAATACAGGGGTGAAAACCTATGAGAAGCAAAAATATTGATTTAATCCTTATACTTTTAATTATCGGTCTTTTTCTGGTTTACTTTGTTTTTATAAATCAATATTTTAACAATGATATTATAAATGAAATTGAGAAAATCAAAATAAATGTTGAACAGAATGACTGGGATGAGGCCCGGGAAAATATAAATACTCTTCAGGAAAAATTTAACCGCTTTAAACCGGTACTTTTCCTCAACTTTGCCAGTGAAGAATATGTTACATTATACAATGCTCTGGACCATATTGAGGGTGGTATGGCCGGGGAGGAAAAGAGTATAGTTTTAGCTAACGCTAATATCTTCCAGCATCTATGGAATAATTTCTTGCAGGTTGTTCCAGATCCCTAAAACAGGAGGAAACTACTGAATGGAAATAATAGTATACATTATCCGCTGTTTTATCATGATGTTGGTTTCCTGGTTGGGAATAAGATTAATTGGACAGAAATCGATCGCTGAAATGACTTCCTATGACCTGGCAGCTATTTTTCTTTTGGGTAATGTAGCAGCAGAACCCCTGGTTTACAAGGTAACCTCCAAGGCTACAATCGGGGTTTTTGCTATTGTTGGAACAACGATGTTAATCGGTTTCGTCTCTCTGCGCAAATTCTTCTATAACCTGGATTCAAAGCCTTTAATCATGATTGCCGGTGGAAAGATATTCAAGAAAAATTTAAAGAAAGTCAGAATGAATATTCCTTTACTTAAATCAGAAATCAGATCACAGGGATATCAGGATATCTCTGATATCAAGTTTGCCATCATGGAACCAAGTGGAAAGTTATCGATCATACCCAGAGCAGAAGCAAGACCGGTTCAACCCGGTGAACTGGGGTTAACACCCCGTCCCGTAAAATTTAATTTTCCCATTATAATTGACGGCAGATTAATTAAAGAAAACTGGTCCTACCTGGAAAAAGACCAGGAATGGTTAATAGATCAATTACAGGCTTTCGGTTTAAATAAAATAGATGAAGTATTACTGGCAGAGATGGATTCCACAGGTCAGATACAGGTCTTTGCAAAAAATGCTGAATTTAAAGTTCCGGAAATAATTTAAAGGAGTTGTTCAAATGTTTAACCGCGAGTTAAAAAGATACATTTTTATCGTCTGGATTTTGGCCTTTGCCCAGATGACATCTTATGAACTGGCCGGTATCATACTCCTGACAACGGTGGGAGCTGAACCACTTGTAACCAAGGTTACCACAAAAGTAATATTCGGGATGGCAGTTCTGGTTATCTTAATGTTTCTGACTGCCCGCTTGGCCTTATGGCAGAAGTTAACACCCATACTCGAACATACTCCTTCTATAGTTATAAAAAATGGTGAGATTGACCAGGGAATGTTAAAAAAGGTAAATTACAGCCTTAATCAATTAAAAGGTTTATTACGGGAAAAAGGTTATGATAAAATCAGTGATGTCGAATATGCTATAATTGAACCCCAGGGTAAACTTTCGGTAATACCAAAGTCACAGAAGCGGCCCCTTCAACCTGCTGATCTCAGTATACCAACTCAGTATGAGGGACTGACAGTTCCCCTGATCTTAAATGGGGAAATTATTGAAGACAATTTGCAGCTATCCCAATAACAGGTAACCAGGCTCTACTTGCAGTCTCCTCTCTCAGTTTGAAGTTTGCCAGATTGACAGTTAGAAATATGATTAAAAATCCTGCACTTCCAATCAGGGAGATACTTTCCAGATCAAATATATTTGCCATAAGGAGTGTTAAACCCGATGTTATAAAAAGTCCTTCCAGTGGTTTATTCCAGATTTTATTCTCAAAAAAATCCGGGAGTTCATCTTCCCGGGCCAGAATATAACTGATCTTTGATGAACCATACAGAGTGGCATTAATCGCTGATGAAGTCGATAAAAGGGCAGCAACTGTAATTAATAGAAAACCAAGCTGACCGAAAAATGGTCTGGCAGCAACTGCCAGGGCATAATCCTTTGCTTCAACAATCTTTGCTGCCGGAAGATTTCCTGCCGCCACTACAGATATTAAAAAATAAAGGATGATGACAAAAACAATTGCAGAAAAATAGGCCCGCGGCAATACCTTTTCAGGATTTTTAACATCTCCTGCTGCATTGGCGATCAACTCAAAACCTTCATAGGCGACAAAGATTAACAGCCCACCTGCCATTAGGCCTATAGGAGGACTCCAGTTAGAAATCTGCAAATTACCGGTATTAACTGTCCAGATTCCGGCAACGATAAAGAGCAATAGAATAGCCAATTTAAAACCAACTACCCATTTTTCAATTTTACCCATGATCTCAGTACCCATGATATTAAATGCGGTAAAAATTATAATAATACCACTGAGCAAAAGGTGTTTAGTAAAAACTCCCCCTCCAATAAGCTGGGCACCATAACTGCCAAAGGCATATGAATAAAGTGAAAGCATTACTACATAATTGAAATACAACATAATATTAAGTGAACCTGTTACTAATCCCCGGCCAAAAGCCTGATTGATAAAATTAACAGTTCCTCCCATTCCAGGATAGGTAATAGTTAACCGGGCATAGGAATAAGAGGTTATCAATGCTATAATTCCGGCAATTATAAAGGTAACCGGTGTACCTCCTCCGGCCAGTGAAACGGCCAGACCCAGAACAGCAAATATTCCTCCACCAACCATGGCCCCAATACCAACAGAGGTTGTTGACCAGAAATCCATACTCTTATCTCTTGAAAATAGCTTAAACATATAATCCCCCCTCTCTTTTTTGATATAAATAAAGGGAGAAACCAGAACAATCTTATTTACACTTTATGTTTCAGGGAGAATTACTGTTAAAGAAAAAGGAGGCTTTAACCTCCTATAATAACTGTCTTTACTTTATGATTATCTTCATACATGATCTTTATTAACATTAAACTATCTATAATTTTGTTCCCGCAGGAATCGGCACACCGGTTGGAACATCGATAACAAACGGCTTTTCAATAGACTTCGTTTCCTGAAGTATCCGGTGAAGTTCTGATCTATTATTTGCTCTGACCCCTTCTACTCCACAGGCTTCTGCAAGTTTGACAAAATCAGGATTTGTTAGATCAACTTCTTCTGCCGGTAGATCAGCGGCAATTAACCTGTTCTTCTCCATGGCCAGAGTACCGTTATTTAATATAACAATTCGTATTGGAAGATTATAACGAATAGCAGTAGTAATTTCAGCCAGTACCATTTTAATCCCACCATCTCCAGTAATGGCTGTAACTTCTGTATCTGGATTGTTTATTTTCGCTACTATTGCAGCCGGTAGACTGAAACCCATAGTCCTCCAGGAACCGGAAACCAGTATATCACGGCAGCGGTTGCCAAAATACCTACCGAACCAGATAACATTATCACCGGAATCAAGAGTAATTATTTCCTCCGGACCCGTAACTTCACTGATATGTTTAATAATTGCCTGAGGTTTTATCGGGTACTCTTCCCCCTTAGTCTCTTCTTCCAGGCGTGACAGCCATTTAGACCGGGCCTGTTCTATTTTATCGCCCCAGGGTCTTTTATCAAGTTGGGAAAGCTGTTCCAGTAAGATATTTAAGGTAAGCTGAATATCCCCAACAATACCGATATCGACAGGATGGGTAGAACCGATATTTTCTTCCACAACATCAACCTGTATCACATCTGGCCTTTTCGGACTATAGTCTTCTGGCCACCAGGTTGCCCCCAGAATAATAATCAAATCTGCTTCATTTACCACCAGGGCTGCTTCTTCGCTTCCAGCTAAACCCAGGCAGCCGAGTGTATGGGGGTTATCAAACTCTATCATATGGGCCACCGGCAGAGAATTTATCAGGGCAGCATTAGTTCGATCAGCAAACTCCAGCAACTGATCCCGGCAGTCTTTCGCTCCCCGGCCGTAAAGTATCACCGGCTTCGATGACTGCTTTATTTTTTCAACTGCCTCTTTTATTAAACCCTGTTCTGGCTTCTTCTTCTCCAGGAAGTGAACTGGATAATCCCGCGGAATTGCACTGGTCGGCATGCTCCACATATCTTTAGGTATAACCAGATGGCTTACCCCACCCCTGGTAATTGCCTTTGTCATCGCCTTGTACATCACATCAACCACTGCTTCTGGATTTGACAGGATTGTTGAGTAAACTATCAACGGTTCGGTTAATTTCTGCTGTGAGACGAACTGCTTATAATCAGTTCCAATGTTCTTACTGGGTACCTGTCCTGAAATCAGTAGTACAGGCACCTGGTCACTGTAGGCATCGGCAATCCCATTTATCACATTGGCTGTACCTGGTCCACTATGAACAGTACATACAGAAATATTTCCGGTAAGTTTTGATTCTGCAGAGGCCATTAATCCGGCTGTCCCTTCATGTGTTGAGGTATATAATTTTATCGGTGAATCTTTCAGAGCTGCAAAAAATTCCAGGATCGTGTCTCCCGTATAACCATAGATATTTTTTACTCCGAACTTAGCCAGCTGCTCAATCATAACATCCTTTACTGCTTTTATTTTATATTCGGACATAATAATCCCTCCAGAAGTATTATACCCCTAAAATTATTAAAATATTTTGAGCAAAACTTTATTTTGAACTTTAACGCTTTCACTGTTCAGGGCATATATTATAAATGAAATTTTTTAGAACAGGAGCGTAGATATGATACCAACACCGAAAAGATTCAAGCTGGTAACTGGTGCTGCTGAAGGGAAGACGAAATTAACAGCTTTTGACAAAGCCTTGCTGGATGCAGGAGCAGGTAATCTTAATTTAATCAAGGTTTCCAGTATTCTACCACCTGGAGCAGAATATGACCCTGATCTTAAAATTAAACCCGGTTCAATTACACCGGTAGCTTACGGCACTATTACCAGTGTAGAACCGGGTGAAAGGATAGCGGCAGCAGTTGCTACCGGTATCCCGAAAGATACAACTTCTTTTGGTATGATTATGGAACACACAGCCAACTGTAGTAGTATGGAAATTGAAGATCACATCAGAAAAATGGTGATTGAAAGCTTTGAAGCCAGGAATCTTGAACTTAAGGAAATAAAGGTAGCATCTGTTGAACATAAGGTCCAGGAATGTGGCAGTGTATTTGCCGGTGTCTTACTCTGGTATTAACAATATCGAGCAAAAATTTTTATAAGTAATTATATGTAAAGGTTGGCCAGTAGGATTCCCAGAACATTATTATATATCTGATAAACCTCAGAAACCGGTAGTGGATTCTCTCCCAGTCCTATTTCAATGGTAAATCCGGGACGCCTCCATTCCTGAATAAACCAGTCCTTATACCCGGCATAACTGTAGGCATTTTCAACCGGTGTATAGCCGCTTACCCGGGCAAATTCCTGAGCAATTACTGCTGATGCCGGGGGTTCCAGATTCTCAAAACCATAATAAATAACCTGACCCTGGGTATGTAAAGCAATTACCCGCAGAAAGTTCCTCTCTCTTGTTAATTCAGCCATAGCAATTGACTCCGGTTCAGAAAGGG
>JADQBU010000442.1 GCA_016278435.1 Halanaerobiales bacterium | reverse complement strand
AGGGTTTAACAAATATATGTTCATAAGTTGCAGCACTTAAAAGTTTAAAATTTTCTATATTAAATTTTTCTTTTTGCTCCTGTTGCAATTCCATCTCGTGGCCTATATAAGTCTTATTTTTTATGCGTTTCGACTCAAAGTAATAAGAAATAAAGATTACAATAGTACAAAACAAAGCGAGTAATATTAGTGAACCTATATAACCACCAAAACCATCCCATTTAAATAGATCCGGCAGAAATACACCTTCATTTAATTGGATTCCTGTAGGTGTAATAAACCAGGAATTTCTAACCCAACCGGCAGTATTCTGTACAGGAAAACCCAGAAAAACACCCAGAGCAAAAAATATCAAGGTAATAAATGCCCGGGGAAACCCCTGAGATAAGTCAGTAAGAACTCCAGATGCACAACAGACAGAAATTGACATCCCGAAACCAAAAAACAATGCCCCCAATATTAATCCCAGATTAATAGGATTTATCCAGAGATTATAATTGTTGGGATCGGTATTGAATAAAAATGCAGTTGATATGAGTGCTGTAATAAAAAACATAAACATCAGTGTTCGCATTAATTTTGCTGATCCGGTTCTGTAAGCCCTGTTAACACTCCCGGCAAAACCTGTATAGGCTCTTGCCAGAGTATAACCCAATCCCACACCTACCAACAGTCTAAAAAATAAAATATCTGTTTTTAAAAGAGTATTACCTAAAATTAATACCACTAAAATACCTATAAAGCCCAGGATATACTCTGTTTTTTTCACAACCATTCCCCCCCTTAATCGACAATAGATGAAGGAGTTTCCCCCTTAATAACGGGAAAACTCCTTATCCTTATTGATATTTATTTAAACATAGTCTTACCTTTTATTTTACAACTTCAAAACCCTTATTTGCCCAGCCAGAAGGTTCATTAGCTGACATACCCATACCGCCATTTAGAGATACAGCATCATAACCTAACATTCTTAAACCTGCAACAGTTTGACCTGCAGTCTGACCAGTATAACAGTAAACTATAATTTTCTTGTCTGCAGACAGCTGACCAAAGTATTCCTGCATTCCTTTACCCCAGCCAATATTTATAGCTCCCGGAATATGACCTTCAGCATAAGCAGATGGTTGTCTGATAGAAAGAATAGTGACATCCTGTTCAGCCTCAATCATCATCTTGAGCATATCTTCACTGATCTTGTAGTTTTTGAACATTGTGGCGCTAACATCAGCTAAACCTTTATAATAATCAACTATAGCTGATTTAATTTCAGGATCAATTTTGTATGAAGTTGTACCTTCAAGCACATTAGCTTCCGATTCTACAGCAGCTTCATAACCATCTACTCTGGAAATTCCTAAATTCCAGCCCAGATTAACTGATTTTGCATCAAAACCGGCAAAGTTCAAAAGAGCGACCGTTTGACCTGCGGTCTGACCTGAATAACAGTAAACATAAATAATTTTATCAGCAGGAAGGCTATCCAGACAATCAACAAATCCAGGTCCCCACGGAGCATTAAATGCACCCTTGATATGGGACTCATTATAAACATCAGGCTGTCTTATATCAAGAACAAAGAGATCTTCACCAGCTTTAACCTTATCAACAAAATCAACCTGAGAAATCTTATGATTATCTGAAGGTAAATTAGCAAAATAACTGTTTACTGCATCCTCAACCTTTTCAGAAACAGCTAAAACAGAACCGGCCATACCAACTAACAATACCAATACCAACAACATTGAAAATAAAGTTCTTCTCATTTCTTATCCCCCTTGAAATTTAATTTGGATCTTTATGACCCATCTTGAAAATTAGTCTCAACTTTTGTACCATCAGGCATTTGCACCGGTAAAGAACTATCTGAAGACCATTCAATCCAGGCCCCATCATATAGTTTCAAATTTCTATAACCGGCATTATACAGGGCAAGATATGTCTGAGCAGCCCTGATGGAAGTTTTACAATACATAATAACAGTCTTTTCGGGTGTTATTTCTTTATCTTCATAGAGAGTGTGGATTTGTCTTACAGGTCTAAATGTGCCATCATCATAATTATTGTTAACATAATTATAATGAATTGAGCCAGGAATTGTTCCCATATCATATTCTTCCTGGGTCCTGACATCTAATAATACAACATCATCTTGCGGATTATTAACTTCAGCCTTCACCTCTTCCCTGGTAGCAATCATATCATCATTCTTTTCTTTTACCTTATATTCTAATTTTGTGATATCAGGTTTTGTCGTAGATTCTTCTGCCCCGGCTTTCAACATAGCTTTAAGCCCTCCACTTACTACTTTACCATTTTTATGACCAAAAACTTTCATAGTCCACCATAATCTTGCAGCATCCATATTATTATTATCATCGTAAATAATAACTCTGGAATCATTAGATATCCCATTTTCACCTAAAGCTTTCTCTATCTGCTCTGCTGAAGCTATCATGTTAGGGAATGGACCAAATGTTGTAATATTATTCCTGCTAATATTTACCGCTCCCTTTACATGCCCCTCCTTGTAATCACTTGAGTTTTGTGCATCCACAAGCACAACGTCTTCTTCAGAAATAGTTTTCAATGCTTTACTGGCAGTAATAATCTCCTGTCCCTTTTCACCGACTACTTCTGTATTTGTACTTGTACAACCGGTAATTGTAAAAATCAATGCTATGATTACTAATAAAAGTTTTATAATTTTTTTCACTATACCACCTCCAATGCATTTGTGAATTTTATATTGTTAAAATAAGAACAAATTCTATTTATATTATAATACATAAAACGACCTTATAGGTATAACATTTTTTTATAAAGTATTTCATTATCAAATAAAGCATTAAATAGTTGATGCTTTACTTGCAGGAAGTTGGGATGATATAATATTGGAGGGACAGGAGGACATTGTGAATGAAATGTCTAAAAACATATAGGCCAATACATATTATTATCATAATTTTCTTCTTTACAAATCTCTTTTTTCTAACCAGCTTCCCTTTTATCCATTCCGATGAAGCGTGGTTGAGCGGACTTTCACGAAACATGCTGCAAAAGAAAGATCTCACTATCACAGAATCTTTCTTTAACCTTTACCCCAGACATCCTCATGCTATAAAAATATTTTTTCACTTAATTCAGATTGTCTTCATGAAGCTTGTGGGTTATAATATTTTCACTTTTCGCCTCATCTCACTTTTTGCAGGAACAGCAGCTTTATATATATTTTATAAGTTGGCAAAAAAAATAACAGATCTTAATCTGCTGGCAAATCTGGCAACTATTATGATGGGACTTGATATACAGTTCATTTATGCTGTGCATTTTGCCAGACAGGAAATTATTCTGCTGTTAATCTTATTAATTGCTTTATATTATTTCCTCTCTATATATAAAAACAAAAATTCAGTCAGGCAGGATATTATGATGGGTTTGATTCTAGGTACTGCTATTGGATTTCATCCCAATAGTTTTGTCATTACCCTTCCCTTTATATTTATCTACACCTATAACCTTTTAATTGCAAAAAATATCAAATTGCGTAACTACTTGACTTTCGGAAGCGTTCTGGGATTAATTGCTGTTTTTTTTATATTTTTAAGTATAAAATTTGATCCCAATTTTATACTTAACTATAGCAGCTATGGAGAGACGTTGGGTGTATTTAGCCCAATTTCAACTAAAATTGACAGGCTGGATTATTTTTATGAAAAACTCTTCTATGGAGTAAGTGGAACCTATTATACCCCTCCTGTTAAATTTCAGTTTGTCATTTTTGCAATTGCTATTATTTATGCTGGCTTTAAGGTGACTTTCAGTCGGGATAATAAAAGTATTATACTACTTTTGGCTCTGGCAGGAATAAATGTAGGGTATGTAATCATCGGCCGCTATAACCAGACGGGAATTATCTTTATATTTCCTGTATGTTACCTTTTAATTTTAAATATTATTTCTTCAATGAAAAAGAAACACAGTTATATAATCATCGCTCTAATAATAGCTATTTTAACTTTTAACACAGCATCTACGCTCATAGCAAACACTTATTACAATTATGATGATTACCTGGCGGAGATAGCAAAAGTAGTCGATAAAAATGACCGGGTATTGGCCAACCTTAATACTCAATATTACTTTAATAATGGCTGTCTGCTTGATTACAGAAATCTGGCTTATCTTGAGGAAAATAATATAAGTTTCTCAGAATATATAAGTTCCAATAAGATTGAATATATTATTTACCCGGAAGAGATGGATTACATCTACAATCATAGGCCGATCTGGAATATCTTATATGGTAACCTCTTTCCCTATTACCGGGATATGAAAGATTATTTAAACAATGAGTGCCGGCTGGTCCACGAATTTACAAATAAAACTTATGGAATGAGAATTGCCAGATATATAGGTAAGAAGGATTGGTATATCAAAATATATAAAGTTAGAAATGGCAACTGACAAAATTATCAATTATCAAACACTGGTAATAGTCTCATATAATTCCCCAAATTCAATTCCAGCCCTGTTTCGCGGCCTTTCCAGATTATTATTTATAATCTTTTTTATCCGGCCGGGATTTTTATCCATAACTACAATACGGTCAGCCAGCACAATAGCTTCCTCTATATCATGGGTAACAAATATTATGGTCTTTTGAGCCTCCTGCCAGATATCTATCAGCAGATCCTGTAAGTTTTTTCTTGTCTGGCTGTCCAGACTTCCAAAAGGCTCGTCCATAAGCATTATTTCAGGATCAGCCGCCAGTGTTCTGGCCAGAGCAACCCTCTGTTTCATTCCCCCAGAAAGCTGGTAAGGAAAATAATCAAAAAAATCGGTTAACTCAACCCTTTCCAGAAAATAGCGGGCCATTTCTTCCCTTTCAGCGGGGTTTTTAGCAATATTTTTAGCTTCTAAAGCAAAAATAACATTATCCAGAACTGTTTTCCAGGGAAAGAGTTGTTTGAACTCCTGAAAAACCATAATCCTGTTCGAACTGATACCACTGAGCCTTTCACCATTTTTATATAGCCCACCTGTATCTGTTTCTATAAAACCTGCTATTATCTTTAATAATGTAGTTTTCCCACAGCCCGAAGGTCCCAGTAAAGCTACAAGCTCCCTTTTTTCAATTGAAAAATTTATATTTTCCAGCACAACCCTTCTTTCATCACTCTGTTGATAACTTTTATAAATATTCTTTATAGCTATATAATCCATCATGACTTCATTCCCCATCTTTTAACTGTTCTATTCTCAATATTATTAAAAATCAAATCTTCAACAAGAATACCAATTATAATAATTACAATTATACCGGCAAAAACTCCGGGCAGATCAAAAAATACCCTCTTCTGAAAAATAAACCATCCCAGGCCACCGATACTGTTGACAGCACCAAAAAGCATTTCGGCACTTATAAGCGCTCTCCAGGAACGAGCCCAGCCTATCTTCAACCCTACCAGAAAATACGGAAGTGAAGCAGGTGCCATAATCTGGATTAATATCTGTAATCTGTCCAGGCCATAATTTTTCCCAACAAGGATATATATATCCGGTATAGAACTAAAGCCCGTTCTCAGATTCAAAACCATAGGCCATAATACAGAGTGTATGATGACAAATAAAATTGCCTGCCTACCTGCTCCAAACCAGATAAGGACCAGTGGCATCAGAGCAATCCCCGGCAGGGGGTGAGCAAGGGCCACCAGTGTATCTATTAGACTGGCTGCAATCCCGGAAAAATGGGCTGCCAGGGCCATGAAAATTGCCAGTACTAAACTAATTAATAAGCCCTGGGAAATAATTAACAGTGAGAATAATAACTGTTGAGTAAGTTCACCATTGTAAAGTGATCCGGCAAGAGCCTTGATGATCGTTGTCAATGAAGGAAAAACCAGTGGAGAAAATCTACCACTCCAGAAAACAATTTGCCAGATTAAGACCAGAAAAATTAACCAGAAAATCCTCTGTAATAGCTTATTATTTTTCATAAAGATCTTCTTCCCATAATAATTGTGAGATATTCATATCTTTTGAACCAATATATTGAGCTTCCTGCATAAAATCGAAAAAGTCATCTAATCCCCGGATTTTATCATCATAATTCATACCGGGCCAGGTAATATATTTCTTTAAATCTATCTCAGATATGTCATAGTTTTCAGTTAGTAACCGGGCCGCCTGACCTGGATTACTATTAATAAATTCTATTGATTGTTCAAGGGATTGCAAAAATACCCTGTAAACTTCAGGATAATTATTATAAAAATCCTCTGTGCCAACACCCACAATAAAGCTAAACTCACCACCAAACGCCTCTATTCCGTTCAGTATCTGGTGAATCCCCTTTTCTTCACTTTCTTTGAAAATGTAAGGTGGAGATGTAAAGTGTATTGTAATTTCTTTTCTGGACAGCAGAGCATTCATCCCATCTGGGTGGGCCATTGTTACAAGTTGGTTATCAAAACGGGCAGGGTTACCAAATTCTCTTTTAGCTGCCATGGCCAGTAAAATATGCTGTACACTACCCGGCTGGGGTAAAGCAATACGGTCATTTTCACTTATATCTGCTAATGTTTTTATGCTTTCTTTATAGGTCATAAGCCCCAGGGGGCAGATAGAAAGACCACTAATTATTTTCCATTCCATCCCTTTATCTTTACCGATTAAAAACGGTGGGATAGCCATAAAACCTATATCAACCTCTCCCGCTAACATTGCTTCCCTGATAGCAGCAGTGTTGGCCAGCTTTTTCCATTTTATTTTCACATTTTCTGTACTATTTTCCAGTAGTTCTTTGTCTTTCATTATCTGTACAGGGGCATATGCCAGTCCATACTGGTCAGCAATAGTAATGGTGTTCTCCACTTTTTCCGCTGTACAACCGCTAAATATAAATATAGATATTATCATAATTAGTGAAAGACTGATTAATTTTTTCATTTTAATACTTTCTTTACAGAAGTAAATCATAGAACTTCACCCAGTTCTCTCATAACCAGATTTCTTCCCTGATAATCACATATTGCAAGCTGGTTATATACCCTTTTTATATTTTCTTTAAGTTCCTCTCTACTGTTTCCCGCTACAATAAAATAACCGGCTCTTTCAGTTGCATTTTCTATCCTCATTATCTTATCACCTTCATTAAAGTTAAATCCAGCCTGCATAACCCCCGGTAGTACTGTCAATTCATCAATGTCACTGACTCTATGTATCTTGCCCGGTCTGGCAAAAAATAACTGGACAGATAGCCACCTTTCATTATTAAGCATATCATACTTCTCAAGTTTATCACTTTTTAGACCAGAACCCAGGGATAGATCAATATTTAAATCCAGTATATCCACCCCGGTTAAACCAGGCATAAAATCTCCCTCATAAGCACCGCCAATACGGCAGGCTATTTCATTTACCTTTATTCCCTGGTCACCAATCAACATTTGAAAATATACCGGGCCGTTTTTTATTTTAAAACCCTGGACTATTCTCTGAGAAATCTCTTTGATTTCCTGATAATATCTCTTTAAAAAAACAGAAGGAAAAATATGAGCTGTACATATTCCAATATGTAATGAATTTTCATATGTAATCCGGTCTGTTACCGTCAAAATATATAATTTCTCATCAATAACCCAGCCGCTAACAGTAATCTCCTTACTTTCATAATACTCCTCAAGCAATATTTCATCTTCCCGGGAAAATTGCAGGACTTCTGAGAATCTCTCCCGTATTTCTCCCGGAGAATTTAATTTAAAAACACCGCGCTGACCCTGACTATCAAGTGGTTTGATGACCGCAGGAAAACTGATATTTTCAATTTCATTTATAGAAAAATCTCTATTTAATATTTTAAAATCCACTGTAGGAATATTATATCTTTGCAAGATATTTTTCATATTTTTTTTATTTGTAACGGCCTTTGCTGTTGGCAGTGATAAAAATGACGGAAGATCCAGGTTTTTTGCTACAACTGCTGCAGTATAAACAGGTTGATCTGTTCCCACCGTCATGACACCATCAATATTATATTTCCTGGCAACTTCTATATTTCCCTTAATATCAAAAGTGCTTACAGTTTCTCCGTAGTCTGCATAAACTTTACCCGGAGCATCTTCATAATAATCACTGACAATTACTTCGAGTTTTTTCTCTTTGGCTTTTTTGATAGCACTTAACTGGCAACTACCTCCGCCAAGAATTAACAATTTCATTTTATAACCCCTCTTTGCCCCTCTTTAAAATTTATTTAAACTTTTAATAATAAAAACTAATAATCAAAGCCAATTTTTTCTTCTATAATATATTGCGATTTTTTTGATTTCAATAGTTTTAACAAGGGGAAATTACCATAATAAGTATAGAGTTTAAAGAAAAGCCGGGTGAGCTTTATAAAATTATAATTAGATTTTCCATGTTTGCGATCTGTATGACTGACATATATATTAGCAATGTTATCTGTGTACTGTAAAATTATTGCTGAAATATAGACAAATGCAGACTTATCTCTTGTTATTTTTTTAGCAAGTTCCCCTGTCATAATTCTGAAACTACTCACTTTCGTTTCCGGTTCTTTGGGGGTAATTACAGAAAATAAAAAATCAGTCATCTTTGATCCTAACTTCCTGTAAAAACTATATTGCCTGTTCTCAGGTATGCTGTAGACTACATCATAACCTTTTCTAATAGTGTTATATAACTCTATTATATCTTCCGGATTATGCTGGAGATCATCGTCAATGGTAACAATATAATCCCCTTTAACATAATTAAAGCCACAGATTAATGCATTCTGCTGGCCGAAGTTTTTAGCAAGTTTAAGCGCCTTTACTCTATTATCTTTTTTTTGTAATTGAAGAATCTGATTATAACTCTCATCTCTGCTATAATCATCGACCATGATAAT
>JADQBU010000179.1 GCA_016278435.1 Halanaerobiales bacterium | reverse complement strand
CCGGGTTGGAACCAAAAGGATGCTAGAAATACTGGAGAGGATAGTTAGAGGCCAGGGTGAAACAGGAGATATTGAACAACTGCTGGAGCTTTCAAAACTAATTAAGGAAACATCTCTCTGTGGTCTGGGACTTTCGGCTCCTAATCCTGTTATCAGTACAATTAAACATTTCAGATCAGAATATGAGGCTCATATTGAGGATAAAATTTGTCCAGCTGGTATCTGTCAGAATTTAATACCAGAAAAGAGAAAAAGAAAAAATGTAGTAAAATCCGGTGTTTAGTCTGTATATGTTTAATTGATTTATAATTCTAATATGAGAGGTGGATATGCTAGATGGTGAATATAGAAATTGATGATACTAATTATGAGGTAGAAGAAGGAATATCGATCCTGGAAGCAGCGCGCAATATCGGTATAGATATTCCAACTCTGTGTTATCTCAAAGATATAAATGAAGAAGGTGCCTGCCGTGTTTGTCTGGTGGAAGTAGAGGGTGATCCCAAACTACGTCCGGCCTGTGTAACAGATGTTAAAGAGGGAATGAAGATTAAGACTGCTAATCCCCGGGTCATTAAAGCAAGAAAGCAGGTAATTGAGCTTTTATTATCAAATCATCCTTTTACCTGTTTGACCTGTATAGCTAACCAGGACTGTGAACTGCAGTCACTGGCCAAGGAATATGATATCAGAGAATTAAAGTATACCGGTGAGAGGTTAAACCTACCGATTGATGACCTATCACCTTCGATAGTACGTGACTCCAATAAATGTATAATGTGCCGCCGCTGTATTACTGTCTGCAAAAAAGTGGTGACAGCAGGTATCTATGATGTCAATGAAAGGGGATTTCATGCTTTTGCGGCTCCGGCCATGAATGACAGTTATATAGATACTCCCTGTACATATTGTGGGCAGTGTATTCTGGCCTGTCCTACAGGTGCTCTTTCAGAACAGAGGGAAGATACAGAACTTGTCTGGGAAGCACTGTCAGATCCTGATAAACACGTTGTAATCCAGACTGCGCCATCGATTAGGGCAACTATAGGAGAAATGTTTGGAATGCCAATAGGGTCTCTGGTTACAGGTAAAATGGTATCTGCTCTCAAGAGGTTGGGATTTGACAGGGTTTTTGATGATTGTTTTGGCGCAGATGTAGTAGTTATGGAAGAGGGAGCAGAGTTTATACAGCGCTTAATGGAGAAAAAACGATTGCCTCAATTTACTTCCTGTTGCCCGGGCTGGGTAAAATTTGCTGAGAATTTTTATCATGAACTTTTGCCGCATCTTTCGACAGTTCGCTCTCCCCAGCAGGTATTCGGGGCCTTAACTAAAACTTATTATGCCGAAATGCAGGGGATTGACCCGGAAAAGATTTTCTGTGTTTCTACAATGCCATGTATTGCCAAGAAATTTGAAACACGGAGACCGGAAATGACAGTAAAGGGTATGAGAGCAGTTGATGCTGTCTTAACCACCAGAGAAGTTGGTCAATTGATTAAACAGGCCGGTATTAATCTTGCCGGGATGGAGGAAGAAGGGTATGATGAACCAATGGGATTTGCCAGTGGGGCAGGGGTAATATTTGGTGCTGGTGGAGGCGTCATGGAAGCTACCCTGCGAACAGTGTATGAGAAGTTAACAGGTGAAAAAATGAAAGAATGCCAGTATGAGTCCATCAGAAGTGATAGTTGGCGCAAGCTGGAACTCGATATTAATGGAGAAATATTAAGGTTTGGTGTGGCCCGGGGGCTGGGTAATGCCCGTCATCTGATTGATCGGATACTGGAAGGAGAAGAAGAGTATCATTTTGTTGAAATAATGGCCTGCCCCTCGGGCTGTGTTGGTGGAGGCGGTCAGCCGGTATACAGCCATGTTGATGATTGGTATATGCAGGTAGAGGCAGGTAACCGCAGGGGTGAAGCGCTTTTTGCCGCAGATGATGAAATAGATATTAAGACCGCCCATGAGAACCCGTGGATTCAAAAACTATACAGGGAATTTCTGGGAAAACCACTGGGCACAAGGTCCCGTGAGTTATTTCATAGCAGTTATACGGAAAGACCATTATACGGGAAAACACCACATAGTTTGAGCAAACTCCAAATTTAAAAAAATACAATTTTGAGATCTTGCAGGATAATAGTGATTTTTATCTAATATTTTAATATATATAGTTGATTTTAAGAAAACCTGTTATAGAAATATCCAATCAATGTCCCAAAGATTAGACCATCAAAAAATCCCCAGATAGCACCAATAATACTGCCAGTGAATGTTGGGGCAAAGCCTAAATATGCTGAAGAAACTACATTGACGAGGTCAACACCCCAGTTCAAGAAAGTAGCTGCCCAGCCTGTCAACAGGACAAAGAGGGCCCAGGTAAAACCAAACGCCAGTGCCAGTGCTCTTGTTTTGATATTCATTTATATTCCTCCTTTCTATTAATTTTTATGTTTAATGGTACTGGTTTATTTATATTGTTAAATAAAAAGTTTAATAATTCCTGTATATTTTCATAAATTTCATAATTTAATCGAGAAAGAGGTGTTTTAAGATCTGTGTAACAGGAAATTTGCTTGTTATCAGGGCTCTGGAATTAGCTGCAAGAGCTCATCAGGGAGGAACGCGTAAAGGGAATCTTAGTCTTCCTTATATAGTTCATCCGGTAGAAGTAGCTATGATTTTACAGGAAAATGGCATGAATGAAGAAATAATTGCAGCAGGATTATTACATGATACACTGGAAGATACGAAAATTACCCGTGAGGAATTGAAAAACTATTTTGGTGAGCGGATATTAAATCTGGTAATAGGTGCCTCAGAAAAGCTGGAAAACAGGGATAATACCTGCTGGGAAAAAAGAAAGAAACATACGGTGAATTATCTTAAGGATGCCAGTATGGCAGTAAAGTATGTGGCCTGTGCAGATAAATTAAGTAATATCAAAAGTATGATAAGAGATTATGATGTGATTAAAGATGAACTCTGGCAGAGATTTAACAGGGGTTATGAAAAGCAAAAGTGGTATTATCAAAGCCTGGTAGAGAGTCTAAAGGATCTGGAAGGACTTAAGATGTATGATCAATTTAAAGACTGTGTAGAGGAACTATTCCAGAATTAAATAGAAAAGAGGGGTAAGTTATGATTGTTGCTATCTATGGGAGCCCAAGAAAAAATGGAAATACTGATATCTTGATGGATAATTTCTTGCAACCAATATCGGAGGCAGGGGAGGAAGTCTGTAAAATTAAATTAAGGGAATTAAATTTAAAACCCTGTATAGCCTGTGGTGGATGTGAAAAAACTGGAGTATGTGTATTTAAAGATGATATCTGGGATATTTATACAAAAATGAAATCTGCCCGGGCTGTTGTTTTATCCTCGCCTATTTATTTTGCCAGTATTAATGCCCAGTTAAAGGCTGTAATCGACAGATCTCAGGCTTTCTGGTATAATAAATACCTCTTAAATAATAAAAATTTGCCTGAAACAGAAAAGAGTTTTTTTATTTCAGTAGGTGGGATTAAAACTGATAAATATTTTAAAAATGCTGAATTGGTGGTTAAGACTTATTTAAATATCCTGGATGTTACTTACAGTGGTCATTTATTCTTTGCCGGTGTTGACGGTAAAGGTGACATTGTTAAAGAAGAGGGGGCCCTGGAGAAAGCTGTTTCTATGGGGAGAGAATTTTAATCTATTGTGACATTAATCATAGTTAAAACCTGGTATTTGACTTATAATTAACCCAGGAGTTATCATATAATAAAGGAGGTTGCTATTATGACCGAGAACAAAGTCTCTTTTGAAGAAGCATTAATGGATCCCAATAGATTATCAATAACCTGGGAACTGGTTCCCGGACGTGGAGCCTGGGAAAAATCACAGGAACATGTACTGGAGATGGCTAAACGCGCTGCAGGTGATGAAAGAATCAACGGGGTTACCATTACGGACAACCCCGGGGGGAGGCCGGCAATACTGGCTTCAACACTGGCTATAGAGGCTAAAGATTATGGAATTGAACCAATAATCCATTTCACCTGTAAAGATAAAAATAGAAATGACCTGGAGAGTGAACTGTACGCTATGGCCAGGTCGGGTGTTAGAAATTTACTGGTTATGACAGGTGACTATCCTCTGGAAGGCTATACTGGTAAACCTAAACCTGTATTTGATATGGATGCTGTTCATACTCTACGCTTGATTGAAAGAATGAATGAAGGAAGGGATATCCCTGCCTACAAGGGTAGAATGACGCTGAAGGCTACCAATTTCTTTACTGGAGCAGTTGTATCACCATTTAAGAAGAGTGAAGCTGAGTTAATGACCCAGTATTATAAGCTGGAGAAAAAGATTAAAAGTGGGGCTAAATTTATTATTACCCAGCTGGGTTTTGATGCCCGCAAATTTGATGAACTTATCCGGTATGTGAGATTTAACAATCTTGACGCAAAACTTATCGGCAATATCTATGTACTGTCACCGGCTGTTGCCAGATTAATGAATAAAAATCGGATACCAGGTTGTGTAGTAACTGATGATCTGGTAAAACAAATAGAAAAAGAAGCAAAAGAAGATGGTGATATAAAACAGAAACAGCTCTTAAGGTCAGCCCGGCTATATGCAGTTTTAAAAGGCCTTGGTTATGATGGGGTAAATATCAGCGGTCATGGTCTGGAACATTCTGATATAGATTATATTTTGACCAGAGGGGAAGAGTTAAGCCCGGATTGGCAGGATTTAATTCCATACTTTGATTATCCTCAACCCGATGGATTTTATTATTTTAAAAAGGATAAAAATACAGGTCTTAATCTTGATCAATCGGTTGACAATAAAGTGACAGAAGCCAGGGACTTTTCGATTTCTTACACCTTCTTTAATTTTCTCCACCGAACATTTTTCGCCCGTGATGCTGTATTTTATCCCCTGGTCAGTTCAATTGCTAAAATAATTGATAAAACATTTTTAAAGAAACCATTCACTTATCTAGAATACAAGATAAAAGGTGTAACAAATGACTGTCTGCGTTGTGGGGACTGTGCTTTACATGAAATAGCCTATCTCTGTCCCATGTCGCGCTGCCCGAAAGAACAGCGGAACGGGCCGTGTGGTGGTAGTAATAACCGCTGGTGTGAGGTCTATCCAGGTGAACAGGAGTGTATTTATGTTACCGCTTATGAAAGGTTAAAGGCATATAATAAAGAGGAAACATTAAAACAGAGTTATATTCCACCGTGTGATTGGAATTTATATCAGACTTCTTCCTGGTTAAATTACTTTAATGGCCGTGATTTTACTACCAAGATAGATGAAAGAGATAAGCAATAATGTCGATATTATTATTGACTTTTGTTATAATAAAAGATGGTATTTGTGCTTATGACCGGGAGGCAAAAATATGTTAAGGGAATTTGATCTTTTCTCAGATGGGAAAAGTCCGATTTTGATTATTGCTCCTCACTGCGATGATGAACTTCTGGCCTGTGGTGGCTTAATTCAGGAAGCATTGGACCGAAATTATCCGGTAAAGATAATTTTTTTAACCAATGGAGATGGATTCAGATGGGCAGCAGTACGAAACTTTAAACGCCCATCTTTTGGAGCCAGACAGTTTAGAAAACTTGGAGAAGCAAGGCAGAAGGAGGCTATTAATGCATCTGAACAGCTGGGGCTGGGCAGTGATAATTTGTATTTTCTGGGTTATCCAGACCGGGGACTTCAATATCTCTGGGGAAAGAACTGGTTAAGAAGGGATTCATTTTATTCAAGATATACAAAATCCAATGCCAGTCCTTATCTGCTATCATTCCAGAAAAATCAACTCTATGCAGGGGAAAGCCTGGTAAGTGATCTGGAAACCATAATCCTGGAGGAGAAACCGGGATATATTTTTATCTCGTCATCCTTTGATAATCATTCAGACCACTGGTCTGCTTACAATTTCTTGAAATATACTCTGGTAAAATTATTTCTGGAAAATAAAATTATTGAGTATCCCCGGCTTTATCAATACTTAATTCACTGGAATCTATGGCCCATGAAGACCGGTGGGAAAGAGAGGATATTAAATCCACCTCTCCATCTAAAAAGTATTGTTAATGACTGGGAGAAATATCAGCTGTGTGATAAACAGAGAAACTATAAATATAAAGCTTTAAAACAGTACAAAACTCAGATGAAAGTAATGAGGCGTTATCTAAATAGCTTTATTAATGATAATGAACTCTTTATTAGAGAATCCTGGCCTCAGATAGGTATAAATGGGGATATGGATGATGATAATGAATTGGTATTTAAATCTTCCACAGGTGATGTTATTTTTTATGAACCATTCGCTGAAAGCATCAAGACCAGACGAAATTCTGGGGCAGATATTAAACAATTTGGCATAAGTTTATCGAGAGATGTTTTGAATATTAACTTAGCAATACAGGGCAAGAATTTCCGCCGGCATCTTTTTGTTATTAAGGTCTTTATATTATCAAATGGCGAAGATACTTTATTAAAGAAAGGGGTAGAAATTGCCTTTCCAGCCCGGAGTCCAGAAAAATTCTCTATAAATAATAATAACTGGGTTGAGGAAGATAAAATTAATATTCGGCAGGAGGAAAATAATTTAATGCTGGAGATAGAGGGTCACGACATCAGGGAAAGAAGTTATATTTTTATCAGTGCTGAGAGTTATAAAAAAAATAGACTGATTGACAGGGCCTCCTGGAAAGTTATTGAAGTAGAAAAGTAATATTTTAAAAAAATACCCGCCCTGGAAGGGGCGGGTTGGGAGGAAACTTATTATTATTATTTACAGGCAAATAAATAATATACATTTTAAAATTTTTTGGCCTTGATATAAAATTCATCTTTATGTCCACCCTTGGTATGGCATTTATAATTATGGTTCTGCAGAATTCTTATAATATTATCGGCTTCATGAGCAGCAGTTCGTTCCAGGGTGATGGAAAGATCTTTCCCAGCTTCCATATCAGTAGCAACATTTTTTAGTTTATTGATTTTAGCAGGTGTTATGTCGTTACGGAAATCCAGTGAGATGTGTCCCATATAATGAACCCCCTTTTTTCATATTTTTCTCAAAACTAAAATTTCCATACATTATTTTTTAAATACCTTTATTTTTTAATTTTATGCTTTACAAAGTTAAAGTATTAAAGTATAATAAATATGAAATAATAAATCAGAGGTGAGTATAATTGAAAAAGAGATTTAATTATTTACTGGTAGTAATGTTGGTTATCGTACTATTTTCTGCGGTAGCAGTAACAGGTGCTCAAGATAATTCACTGCAGAAAATTAAGGACAAGGGTTATTTTATTCTGGGTCTTGATGACAGTTTTCCTCCTATGGGTTTCAGGGGAGAGAATGGCGAGATCGTTGGCTTTGATATTGATATGGCCCGCGAAGTTGCCAAAAGAATGGGTGTTGAGGTTGAATTAAAGCCTGTTGAATGGGATGGGATACTTTTCAGTCTGAAGAATGGTAACATCGATGTTATCTGGAATGGCTTAACAATAACCGGGGAAAGAGCAAAAGAGATTGCCTTTTCCAGACCTTATCTGAAAAACAGACAGATTATAATTATATCCGGCAAACCAATAGAGTCCAAGACCGACCTGGAAGGGAAAATTGTTGGAGTTCAAATGGGAAGTAGTAGTGTAACTGCTCTCAACTCCGAGCCAGAAGTTGCTAATAAACTGTCTGAGGTCAGGAAGTATTCAAATAATATGGAAGCTTTAATGGATTTGAGAACCGGCAGAATAGATGCTGTTGTTGTCGATGAAATTGTAGGTAGATATTATATCAGGAAGGACCCTGAAAGCTATCAGGTACTTAATGATGATTTTGGTAGAGAGTCTTATGGTGTCGGTATCAGAAAAGAAGATGTAGCCTTTAAAGAAGAATTAGACAGGATATTAGATGAGATGAAAACTGATGGAACAGCTGATGAATTGGCTCAAAAATGGTTTGGAGATGAAAGTATTTTAATCAAATAGGGGGCCCATTTAGGTGGCTTATATACTGGACGTAACAGGATTTATACTTAAAGGAAGTATTATCACCTTTAAATTGTATCTGGTGACAGCAGTATTTTCTGTAATTTTAGGAGTATTTTTTGCGATTGGAAAAGTTACAGGATTAAAATTTCTGGGGAGGGTGCTTGATATTTATACCTGGGTTTTCAGGGGCACCCCCCTGCTTCTGCAATTATTTTTTTCATATTACGGTTTACCGGTAATCGGGATTGTACTGCAGCCCTTTACCGCTGCTGCTCTTACCTTTATATTGAATTATGCAGCCTACCTGACTGAGATATTCAGGGCTGGGATCGAGTCAATTAATAAGGGTCAGTATGAAGCAGCCCGGGTACTGGGGATGAATTATACCCAGACCATGAGGAGGGTTATTTTACCCCAGACGATTAAAAGGGTTCTGCCTGCTACAAGTAATGAGGCAATCAACCTGGTTAAAGATAGTGCCCTGGTGGCAGCTATTGGTCTCGGTGATCTTTTGCGGGCAGCCAAGGTAATTGTAACCCGGGATTTTAATATTACACCTTTTATAATTGCAGCAGTTTTTTATCTAATAATAAGTTCAATAATTGTAACTGTCTTTAGAAGACTAGAAAAAAAATATTCTGTATATGAGTAGGGATAAAGGTGAAAATGATAAGCCTGAAGAATATAAATAAGAAGTTTGGGGACCTACATGTTTTGAAAGATATTTCTATGGAAGCAAACCAGGGTGAAGTAATATCTATCATTGGGCCATCTGGCTCCGGTAAAAGCACCCTGTTGAGATGTCTTATCGGACTGGAAGTAGTAGACCAGGGTAGTATTGAAATTGAAGGTACTGAAGTAGTTACCTCACAGGAAATTTTAAAAAGAATGGGGATGG
>JADQBU010000290.1 GCA_016278435.1 Halanaerobiales bacterium | reverse complement strand
TTATGGTAATACTGAGACGATTAGAGAAGCAGTGAAAAAAGAAATAGATAGAGAATTAGCTGGTGAGCAAGAAAAAATTGTGCATATTAATAAGATTGCTGAAATAGCTGAGAAACTGGGTTCAAAGGAAAAGCTTAATCTATTGATTGTTATTTTAGCAGCTTTATTACATGCTTTTAACGAAGATGGGCTCTGTAACAGGGACTTCTGTGAAAAGGTATTGGAAGAAAATGAAATACCACCTGAAGTAAGAGAGGTGGTTCTGGAGACTGTTGGTTTTAATGACGAAGAAACCAAAAATATTTTCGCCGATATTCTCCATGATTCTCATTTATTACTGGCAGGTATAAAGGATGAGTCTAAATATAGAAGCAAAGTTGGCTGTGAATTTGCCCGAGAAAACCCTGTTTGACATTTAATTAAATAAATTTATCATAAAGGCAGTGTTTCCACTGCCTTTTGTGTTTTCTATTTATATAGTCTGAAAACTGTCTTCTTCATAATAACCGTTTTTATTATTTACTAAACCTGCTTTGTAGTATCCACGGGCATTGCTAAACTGAGGATTAGTGACAACAATTACTTCTTTATTAAATAAGTCAACAAGATGATTACCAACTAATTTAGCTCCACCGCCACATAGAAGAATAGATTTTGCCCGGTCTATCTTTCTATCCCATACATATCTTACTTCTGTATATATCCTTTCTGCTAATCTTTTAATGGCATTTTCACAAATTTCTCTGATATTATATTCCCGGTCAATCCAGAAAACACTTTCCTGACCTTCGATATATTTTTTTTCTAAAATGTTAAATGGAATGTCAATTTCTAGTTCATTAACTGCTTCCTTAAAAACTTCAGAAAGTCCGGAAGTAAAACCGATTTTAGTTCCTCTTAATGGTTCTGACTCATCTGCAATAAATCCATCAACTGTCCTACCGCCGATGTCAATTAATCCATATCTTCCTGATAAAAATCTCTCATTGACGATTTTACCATTCAAATCAAAAACTTGATCCCAGTATGCTCCTATTCCCTGAGGGACAGCTATGGCATTGTTGATTTTTATTTCGATCTTTTTTCTATGTTTAAAAAATTCAAATTTTTTGTCTGCAAATGTATTTATTAATTGATCTTTATAGGTATTATATTTACTTATATCAAGCCCTAAAACTAACTGTTCAATCTGAATTAAATCGTCATCGGAGATTAGAGCAATACCTGCCAGTAGTTTTGCTATTTCGTGGGGTTTATCGAATTTGATTTCTGAGAAATCTTTATTACCTCCACGTTCTTCTTTTTCAGCGATTTCTCCGATATAATACCTGACATTATTATGGTCAATTATCATCTTATCTTTGCGGTATTTATTTCTGGGAAGGAAGTTTGAAGTATAATTAAAGTCATCGTCACTTTTATATGTAACATAATAAACTGAGGGATAGAGCAGATAATCTCCTTCATTATTACCATAAACCATTTTTACAAAACTATATCCCAGGTCTACTCCAATAGAATCAAAAAATTTCATAATTACCCCTCCAGTAGATGTCGTTTTCTTAATTTTAACAAAGTTTATGTAAATTATATATAGGCATAATTTACTAAAAAAATATTTTGTCAAGAAATTCAGGTTTAAAGCTGGAAATTAAGCTCAAACAAAAAAGGTAATTGCTGATATTTATAGAACTATAATTATAGAGAAATAAAACTTGGAGGTGAATAATTATGGAAAAGAGATGGGTCAATATCACTGGTAAAATATTAATTGTTCTGGGGGCTATTCTTTTTATTGCAGACCTGGTATTTTCTCTGATGGATAGAATTATTGGCGGAGGAAGTAGTAATATGGGTATGGGTCTGGCTGCTTTAGGTTTATTTATATCTGGCATAATAATTATTGGTTTTAATAATGTCTTGCAGAAACTGGACGAGTTAAATGAGGGTAGTCCAACTAAAAGAAGGCAGGAAGAGAACAGTTATACTAATAAAACAAATAAAAGGAGTAGGAAACAGGAAAAAATAGATAATTTTGATGATTATAAATATGTGAGCCGTAAATAGTATTATTCATTTTCCGGTTCCCTGATCGATTCCTGGAAGAAATTTGGGACTTCACCTTTTACATAAAACCTTCTGGTAGGATAAGCAAAATCAATATTATCTTCCAGAGAAAATCTGTGAAGTATCTGTTCCCAGGTTCTGCTGGAAGTATTTCTTCTTTCCTGTGGTTTACAGAGATACCTGATAGTCAATAGTATGCCGCTTTCTTGCACTGAACTGTACACTATCGGGGTCAGTGTTCCGTAATAGATCATATATTTACTATGGCTACTTTTAATCACGCTTCTGGCAGCCTCGAGCTGTTCTTCATTTATTTCTCTTATTATTTCCAGCAAAATATATTTAGCTTTTTCCCAGTCACTTTCAAATGTAAGCAAAACCGGTAACTCATTCCAGATAAAAGGAAAGTTTTCAGTGTAGTTTGCTAAACTGACATCCAGAATTTTTTTATTGGGTATGTGAACAACACGTCCTGTACTCTGGTCTGCTCCTACCCATTCTCCAATTTCTATAATTGAAAACTGGAAGATGCTGATATCTATGATATCACCTGCTTTACCATCGATTTCGATTCTGTCTCCTATTGAAAAAGGCTTTTTCCATAATATATAAATCCAGCCCACCAGCCCGGACAAAAGGTCGCGCAGGGCAATAGCCAAACCAGCTGTAAATAGCCCCAGAAATGTTACCACGTCAGTTCCCTTAAGCCAGATTGGAAAAAGAAGTAATAATCCCCCTGAATAGAGAGTATATGTTGAAAATTTGCGCCACTTATATCTACTGGAGGGGTTATTTACATTGTGTTTAATTATTTTATTTAACAGCCACTTTATAATAAAAAAGATGGCTATAATTAACAGGGTATAAATTATTTTAGGATTTAAATTTTCCACAAAATTTATCAATTCATTTATAAATCTCACTGCTTACCCCCCTGTGATCCCTTCCATTTTATTTAATAATATCATTTTAAGGGGAATTAATAAAGTTTAATTTATCATATCAGGAGATCAGGGTTGTGAACCAGTGCCAGAACCTCAGGAAAACTGAGTTGAAGTTCAGGCTGTTTCCGGCTATGAGATCTGTTTTGCCGAGCAGTATATCCTGGTCATAAATATTCAGGGTGCCTATTCTTTCCCCGGCTTCCACTGGCAGCATTATTTCTGATTCAATGACTGCTTCTTTTTTTATTTTGAGTTCCCCTCCCCGGGGGACAAGTGCAGTTAAAGGAGAAGATGCTACTATTTTGAGTTCTTTTTCCCGGGAGCCTTCAACTTCAATCTTATCGAAAACCTCATTTTTGTTAATAACAGTAACTCTTTTGAAACCATTTATTCCATAATCTATTAATTTTCTTGATTCAATATATTTCCCCGGACAGTTTAAAACAACGACAATTACTTCACGTCCATCTTTACGGGCAGATGTGACCAGACATTGACCGGCTGCTCGGGTATAACCGGTTTTCCCCCCTGTGATATCTTCATCGGTAAAGAGCATACTATGGTGGTTACGCAGACCACGATCCCAGTCATTATTACCCCAGGATATGGTTTTGTATTTTGTAGCTGTGATTCTGGCAAATATCTCATTATTTAAAGCATACCTCATAATCAGGGCCAGGTCATAGGCTGATGAATAATGTCCTGATTGTGGTAGTCCGTTGGGATTAAGGAAATTACTATTTCTGGCCCCGATTTCCTCTGCTTTTTTATTCATCAATTCAGCAAAATCTTCAATGGAGCCGGAAATATGTTCAGCCACTGCCGCTGCTGCATCGTTTCCGGAGGCAAGCATAACCCCATAAAGGAGTTCTTCCAGTGTGATCACTTCACCCTCTTCCAGATAGATAGATGATCCTTCCTGATAGGCTGCTCTCCTGCTGACTTTAACTTTGTCCTTTAAATTCCCCCTATCAATTGCTATAATAGTTGTTAGTATCTTGGTTAAACTTGCTGGAGGTCGATGTAAATGCATATGCTTATTATATAACACCTGACCGGTTTCCATATCCATTACCACAGCTGCAGTTGCACTTGTTCCAGGTGGCTCTGCTGCTTTCAGGGATAGACCTGAAAATGATATTAATAAAAAGACTGAGATTATAATCCAGATTAATTTATTTTTCATAAATCCCACCCATTTCAAATGTTGGACTTGATACTTTTTAAGTATATGCAGGGTCAGGTACTAATATTAATGGTAAGAATAGTGGGCGGTTTTGTGATAATTAAAGGAATTACAACTGTTTATGTAGAATACATACATAAAAGTAAATGTAATAAAATGGGGGAATAGATGTGTGGGCAGACTGGCAAGAGGTGTTCTGGGGTAGAAGTAGAGTTACCAGGTCTGAATTATGGAAAATTGAGTTATATTTTGGGCTCTGGTATAAAAGTATTATACTTATCAGTGCTCTTTTTATTTTGTACTGGCAGGAATCTTTAATTAGCTTTAATTCACTTATTATATTTTTTATTTTATATCATCTTCTCTATATTTATCTTTTTTTGCGGGCAGGGCCTGTAATTACCAGATATTATAATATTTACTGGATAATAGATGTCTTTATTAGAATAAATTTTGTGGGGATATTGCTTTATCTTACCCGGGGTGTTAATACTGGTTTGATTCTTTTTTATCCCCTGGTATTAATAAGTGTTATGGTGGGACAGCCTAACTTTAAGGGCTTTTTGTTCTTTGGTGGGACCGGTGCTTTAAATTATGCACTTATAAATTACTTGCTTTCTGGTCCGGGAATGTTCCTCGATTATCTTTACTGGCGTAATGCTTTTTTAAATGGTTTGATATTTTTAGGTGGGGTTATGGTAGTAAGCCAGATAATTAAATTCTGCGGATTGGCCAGTACTGACAGTCTAACCGGTCTGGGTAATAGAAGACATTTTAATCAGGCCCTGAAAGAAGAAATTAAACGGGCAGAAGGGAGAGGATCAAATTTATCTCTGATTATTCTGGATCTGGATCAGTTTAGAGTTTTTAATGAAAATCTGGGTCACTCTACTGGTGATAAAATACTTATTGATGTGGCCAGGATTATAGAAGAAAATCTGGGATTTACTGGTTATGTTTACAGGTGTGGTGGGGATGATTTTGGTATTATCCTGCCCGGTGCCATGGTATTACAGGCTAAAAATATGGCTGAAAAACTTGTCAGAGCAATTGCCGGGAATAATTTCCAGGGCCAGAATAAAGTGGGGAAGAATCTTACAGCTTCAGCCGGTGTCTCAACCTTTCCTACCCACTGCCATAATGTAAAAGAACTGCTTAAAAAGGCCCATATAGCCCTTGATTACGGAGCAGATGGGGGGTATAATTCTGTAACTATTTATTCTGCAATTCTTGAATTGAATGAAAAGGGAGATAAATATAAAAAAGGTGGAAATTATTATCCAGAAGAACTGGAGTTAGTTATATCATGTATAAATGTTAAAGACCAGTATACAAGGCAGCATAGTGAGAGAGTGGCCGAATATGCTTTCTTGATGGCAAAGAGGATAACTGCAAATAATAATATTGATAATCTAGCCCCGGAACTCTTATGGATAGCGGGTATGTTACACGATCTTGGAAAAATAGAAATCCCAAGAGAAGTCCTTGTTAAAACAGGGCCTTTAACTAGTGGGGAATGGGAATTAATGCGGAAACACCCGGAACTTGCTCTCAACATGCTGGAAGTAGTCAATGCATCAGATCGCTTAATTCCGATAATCAAGTATCATCATGAACGTTATGATGGTAGTGGTTATCCGGATGGCCTCCAGGGAGAAGAAATCCCGCCTGGCGCCAGAATACTGACAATTGCTGATGCCTATGATGCTATGTGTACCGATCGGCCCTACCGTCCGGCTCTTTCACATACCAGAGCAGTTGAGGAACTTAAAAATATTGCTGGTACCCACTTCGATCCTGATTTTGTTGATATATTTATTAATGTAATAAATGAAATTGAACAGGATATTGTCAGTTGAGAGAAAATTTTTCGCTTTAAATAGATGATGTGTTATAATAATGAATAAATGTAAATGCTGGAGGTTTGATCAGGGTGGATTTAGAAGAAATTAATATAAATCAAATAAAAGACTTCAGAATTGGTCAGGTCAGTAACGTTGAAGCTGCAACTGGCTGTACTGTAATCCTTGCACCAGAAGGTGCTGTTGGCGGAGTTGATGTCAGGGGTGGCTCACCGGCAACCAGGGAAACCGATCTCCTTGACCCGGCCAATATGGTTGATAAGATTCATGCTGTTGTTTTGAGTGGTGGCAGTGCCTTTGGTCTGGACAGTGCAGCCGGGGTCATGGAATATCTGGAAAAGAAAGGTTCTGGTTTTGATGTGGGAGTTACCAGGGTGCCGATTGTCTGTGGTGCATCTCTCTTTGATCTGGCGGTAGGAGACCACAGGATTAGACCGGATAAAGAGATGGGTTATCAGGCCTGTCTTAACAGTGAAAAGGATGATATATATCAGGGTAGTACCGGGGCCGGCACCGGAGCTACTGTCGGTAAGTATCTGGGGATGGAACATGCCATGAAGGGTGGACTCGGTATCTATGCCTGCCGTCTGGGGGATTTGAAATTAGGTGTTATAGTTGCTGTCAACTGTCTAGGGGATGTTGTTGAACCACATACCGGTAGGATACTGGGCGGTGCTCTGGAAGATGATGGGCTGACCTATGCCGGGTCGGAAAGACTAATTATTGATCAGTTTGAAAAACAGGAAAATCTATTTAATGAAAATACAACAATCGGTGTGGTGTTAACCAATGCCAGTTTAACTAAAGCTGAGGCAAATAAACTGGCTGTGATGGCCCATGATGGTTATGCCCGGACTATGAGGCCTTCTCATTCTCAGGTCGATGGGGACACAATCTTTGCGATGGCTGCCGGCAGGGTGAGTGCAAATATAAATTCTCTGGGGGCTCTGGCCAGTCTAGCTGTTGAAAAGGCAGTAATTAATGCTATTGTAAAGGCCGAACCGCTTTATGGTTTTATCAGTTATTCAGAGTTATCCAGGGAATATAATTAAAGGAAGTGCAGGGATTTATGGGTGATGATAATATTTTAAGTATCAGGGGTTTAAGTAAAAAATTTGGAGGGGTCAGGGCCCTTGCCAGCCTTGATATTGATATCAGAAAAAACCATATCCACGGTATTATTGGTCCCAATGGGGCCGGCAAATCAACTATTTTTAATATAGTTACAGGATTAATTAAACCGACTGACGGTGATATATTTTTTAAAGCAAAAAAGATTAACGGTCTTAAACCAGAGGAAATTGCCCGTCTGGGAATTAGCCGTACTTTTCAAAAAAGCAGTGTTGTAGAGGATATGACTGTAATTGATAATATTAAGACAGGTCTTTACCATTTTCCTGATAAAAAACCCATTAAATCTTTTTTTCTTCACCATCTATCCCTGGGGAAGAGAGAAAAAGAAATCGGTAGAAAAGCACTGGAATCTTTGGATTTTGTGGGGATGAAAAGTTATGCAGAACGATGGACAGATAACCTGGTCTGGGTTGAACGCCAGCTTGTTCAGCTGGCCCGGGCTCTGGTATCAGAGCCGGAGTTAATATTACTTGATGAACCGGCTTCCGGGATGGGGACTAAAGAATCAGGCCGGGTAAAGGAAGTAATAAAAAATATGAGGGAGATGGGGATTACGGTTATCGTGATCAGCCATGATATTAATATGGTAACCGACCTGTGTGATAGAATTACAGCCCTGAATTTCGGGCAGAAATTGAGTGAGGGTAAGCCGGAAGAAGTAAGGACTGATCCCAGGGTAATGGAGGCTTATATCGGTGAATAAGTGTGAAGAACTGCTGCTTATAGAAAATCTCAGTGTTTCTTATGGTTCTATAAAAGCTGTAAAGAATGTCAATCTCAAGGTAAACCGGGGAGAAACAGTGGCTTTAATCGGATCCAATGGGGCCGGAAAATCTACTCTGCTGAAGGCTATTTTAAATATTCAACATCCTGCGGGAAAAGTAATATTTAAGGGCAAGAATATAACTTCAAAAACTACTGATAAAATTGTTGCTTCCGGTATCAGCCTGATTCCTGAAGGACATATTAACTTCAATTCAATGAGTGTTTATGAAAATTTACTGCTTGGTTCATATCACAATAAGGGTGGTAAGCAGGTAAATATAAGCAAGATTTTTTCTTATTTCCCGGTTCTGGAAGCAAGAAAGGAACAGATTGCGGGTACTTTAAGTGGTGGTGAACAGCAGATGCTTTCAATTGGTAGGTCACTTCTGGCCGAACCGGATCTAATTTTGATTGATGAACCATCACTGGGTCTAGCTCCCAAAATCGTCAAAAAGATTTTTTCTTTATTGAGTACTCTCAATCAACAGGGTTATACTATTTTGCTATCTGAGCAGAATGTCAGCAAATCGCTGGAAGTAGCCGACCGGGGTTATGTGATCGACACCGGCCAGGTAGTTCTGGAAGGCAGGGCAGAAGAACTTAAAAATAATGAAAGAGTAAGAGAGGCCTACCTGGGATATAGTATGTAATATATTGTAATATATAAGACTTGTTTTTCTGCTTTCAAAGATATAATATATTAAGAAAGGGGGAAGCAGATGGAAGTAATTACTGCACAGATTTTAAATGGCCTTTCTCTGGGGAGTTTGTATGTGTTACTGGTTACAGGATTTAATCTAATGTTACTGGTAGCAAAGATAATTCAATTTGCTTATCCCCAGTTTGTAGTCCTGGGAATGTATGCCAGCTGGTGGGTGCTACGTTCTACAGGAAATATTATTCTGGCTGTAATAGCTGCTATTATAGTATCTGTAATACTTA
>JADQBU010000228.1 GCA_016278435.1 Halanaerobiales bacterium | reverse complement strand
AATTTCTTATTTAAAACCTTATTAAGATGTTCGGGACTTTCTGAACTGGAGCAATTATCAAACCGTCAATCTGTTTCTGTAATAACACATTTAAGTTACTTAATTCTCGCTCCTTATCCCAGTTACTATTGAGAAGAAAAACAGTATAACCCTCTTCCCTTGCTGCATCTTCAACACCCCTGGCAATTTCCGGGAAAAATGGATTGGTTATATCAGGAATCATTAGCCCTAAAGTTTTTGTAACCTTCTTTACTAATCCCCTGGCAATTTCATTTGGCTGATAACCCATCTCATTTGCGGTTTTAATAACTAGTTTTCTTGTTTCCTCATTTACTTCCGGGTGGTCATTTAAGGCCCGGGAAACTGTGGCATAGGAAACTCCTACCTTCTTTGCTACATCCTTTATCGTTAAAGCCATTTATTTACACCCCTATCGTAAACGTTTAAGATTTAAATTAATTATAACAGATAAAATTTATTTAGTCAACCCCGTTTTCAGAAAATTATTTTAAGTTAGCTAAATATTTAAATTGCTACAATGCCTGAAAAACAAGGGATAGCCAGGGCTATCCCCCTTTTAAATTATTAAACTTAACAAAAAATTCTTATAATCTAAACTATTTTGCTTAACTTTTCTCCTGAGGAAACAAATTCGGCTATTTCTTCTGGAGTAGAATCTTCTTTTAAAATCTCTCCCTGTTTCTCCCCTTTATTAAGTAAGACAAATCTATCAGTTACAGAATAAGCGTGGTAAACATTGTGGCTGATAAAAATTACAGAAATCCCTTGATCTCTAACCTGATTAACATGGTCAAGAACATTTTTCTGTTCCTTTACAGATAAAGCCCGCAGAGGTTCATCAAGGATCAATAATTTAGCATCAAAGTACATCGCTCTACCGATAGCTATTGCCTGTCTTTCTCCCCCTGAAAGTATTGATACATACTCATCAGGTGAACGGACCTTGATACCTACATCACCAATAACTTTCCGGGCCTCTCTGTTCATTGTTTCTTTATCCAGAAAACTGAAGAAACCAACTTTCCTGATTGGTTCTTTACCCAGAAACATATTTCTGGCGATTGTCATAGTGTTAACCAGGGATAATTCCTGATGAACAGTTTCAATACCCTTTTCCCGGGCCTGATAGGGAGAAGATATCGAGAGTTCTTTATTATTAAAAAATATTTCACCACTGTCCGCTTTTAATACACCACATAGTATTTTTATCAGGGTTGACTTGCCAGCTCCATTATCTCCAAGTAACCCTACAACTTCCCGTTTTTTCACAATAAAATCAACACCTTTTAAAGCCTTTACAGCACCAAAATTTTTATTAATATTTTTCATTTCTACCAGGTACTCTTCTTTCACTAATTTCACCTCCCTCAGCCAGTATTCCTTAATTTTAGATTTATTGTCGCCGCAATTATAAGTATCAATCCTACAAAGGCTTCATACCAGTAAGAAGGTGCTCCAGCCATAACTAAACCCGACCTCAACATTCCCATTATAATAGCTCCCAGGGCAGCACCCAGAATCGAACCAAAGCCACCAGTCATCAGAGTTCCACCTATAACCGCAGAAGCAATTGCTTCCAGCTCCATTCTGGTACCAAAAGCAGCGTTTGCCAGCCGGAATCTGGTTATCGCAATTATACCAGCTAATCCAGCCAGTACAGCACAGACCATAAAGTTAATAATCTTAACTCTATTGGTATTAACCCCCATCGTCCTGGCCACCTTTTCACTTCCCCCTGTGGCAAATACCCAGTTTCCATAGGGAGTTCTTTTTAAAATGATCGACATAATAATAATGAGTACTATAAACCAGATATGTGAGGGTCGGAAATGGCCGGTTATGTATTCAGTTAAAATATGGGGCATAATATTATCACTTTGATACAGAACAGAATTTCCCCCTGTTAGTCCCAGGAGTATACCCCTTAAAAACATCATTGTACCCAGAGTGGCAATGAAAGATGGTATTTTTGCTTTAATTGTTATCTGGCCATTTATATAGCCTATTACAGCAGCTACCATCAGGGCCATAAAAAAAGCAGCTACAGAATTCATTCTGTTAGCCAATATAATAAATAAAAACCCTGTAAAAGCATAAACACTACTTACTGAAAGGTCAAATTCTCCGGCAATCATCAAAAAAGCTATGCCAATAGACATAATTCCCAGCTCAGATGTAACTGTCAGGATACTGGCCAGGTTATGTAGGCTGGCAAATTTACTGGATAATAAGGAAAAAGTAACAAATATAATCAGAAAAGCCATTAATGCACCCAGTTCGGGCCATTTTCTTATTCTTTCTCTAATACTAAGCCGGGAATCGGCCTGTTCAATAGTCTTGCCTATTTTATTAACTATAATTTAAATTCACCTCTCTTTCAAAAAGAAACATCCGGGCAGCAATAATTACTGCCCGGTAAATATAATTTTTTCTGTTAATTATCTATAATCCTGGGCAGCAAGAGTTTCTATGAAATCTACATCTTCTTTTGTGATTACACCTGGTCCGGTGGATACTGGAGGCGGGGGAGGATTCATACCGAATTTGGCTTTTAAATAAGCAAATTCAACACCCAGATAACCCTGCATGTACTGCTGCTGGTCAAGTGCAAACATTACTTTACCCTGTTTAATATAATCCAGTATACTGGGTGACATATCCATCTGGGCAATTTTAATTTCTTCACCAACTTTAATTCCCTCATCCTCCAGACGTACAACAATTGCTTCTGTACGCTGAGTATTACCACTGAAGATGGCATCGGTTTCCGGATGGGATTGAATATATGCTGCAACGATTTCTGCTCCCTTAACAGCATCGGAAGTAATATTTAACTGTTCAGCTGGGACACCATTTTCTTTTAATGTTTCAATATAACCTCTACCTCTTGCTTCAATGTTGCTTGCTCCCGGATGATGATTTACATAGATGGCTCTTTCAGGTTTAAAACGTTTTAATGTCTCCCTGGCAGCCTTAACCCCGATAAAGTAGCTATCTTCACCAACATAAGTATTGACAGGTATTCTCTCATCCTGCAGCCTTAAATCTGGTGCATTAACTGCTATCACCGGCATACCGTCCTTGATAACCGGGCGGAGTATACTATCCATTGCTACCGGTTCAGTAAGTGTACAGACCAGGGCATCCGGTTCCGCTGCAATTGCTGTTTGTAGATCTGAAATAAATTTGGTTAAATCGAAATTGGCAGGCCCTGAATAAGTAACCTCAAGATCAGGATGGTTGGCCGCAGCATCTTTAACCCCTTTTTCAAATGTCTTCCAGAAGGGGTCGGCTATACCACCATGAACTACCACCCTTACCCTGTAAGTATCTTTAAACACATCAGCGGCCATTACTGAAAAAGATAGCCCAATAATACAGATAATCAATAATAACAAAACGGATAAACTTTTAATCTTCATTTTTAACCTCCTTTTTTGTTCTTCTTATTAATTTATATATTTATATATTTGCTATTTTATTACTTTTTTTTGAAATAGAAAAAGGAATAGCTTATGCTATTCCCTGTAAACGAAAGAATTATTCAGCTTTTTAGTTAAAATACATTATCCCCGGGCAGCTTTAATCTTTTTAATAAATTCACTGGCTGTCCTGGTCACCTGATCATAGTCACCTGTTTTTGCTCCGGCAGTAAGGGCACTTCCAACTCCAACAGCAAAGCTGCCTGCTTTAATCCAGTCAGCTACATTATCCAGACTAACCCCACCTGTCGGCAGTAAAGGCGCCTGTGGTAACGGCCCTTTAATAGCCTTGATAATCTTGGGGCCGAAAAGTGTAGCCGGAAAGATCTTGACAACATCAGCCCCAGCCCGCATAGCCTTGACAACTTCTGTAACACTCATGGCTCCCGGCATTACAATCTTCTGATAACTATTGCATAACTTAATTGTCTCTTCATCCAGTGCCGGTCCTACAATGTATTCAGCTCCAGCCAGCAGACAGGCCCGGGCCGTCTCAGCATCAAGTACTGAGCCTGCTCCAATTAGCATTTCATCACTGGAATAATTACTAACCAGTTCCTTTATAACATCTATTGCTCCCGGTACTGTCATTGTAATCTCAATTGCTTCCATCCCACCTGCTTTAACTGCTTTAGCTATCTTTAAGGCCTGTTCCGGATTTTCCGCCCTGACTACAGCAACGATTCCTGTATCACTAATCCTCTTCAAGTTTTCACTCTTCATAAAAATACCAACTCCTTCTTTTATGTAATCCAGTCTATAATATCATAAAACCCAGTCAATTCCCAGGTCAAGTAATTTTTCTTCCTTCGGCTCCCCTGTTTGTTCATCCCAGCCCATCAGTTTATATCTCAATTTTAAAGCTTCATTAAATTCTTCTCTATCGATACCACCTGATCCCGCTGATGGTCCAGCTATGAAGTCCTCATAGAATACTTCCGGCAGGACATCATCTTTACTACTGAATCCTTCCCTGATGTTAAACATCCGGGCCATATTGATTGTCCGTTCAGCCGCAGTCATCAATTCCATTAAACTAATATCCTCCCCGGTAACCGCCTGCACCAGATCGATAAGTTTATCCAGTGGAACCGGCCCTCTGGGTACATAACCAAAATCACAGGCTCCCAGCATATCCAGCATGCTCCAGTACATATCCAGATATTTATATAGCCTTACTTTTTCTTTCCCCAGTGAAGCAGCCGGAACCGGGTCGTAGATACCCAGGGCTTTAGTTGTCCGCAGGCCGACCGCATCTTCATCTGTATAAAATGGATCATGAGGTGCTTTCATGTGATCAGCACCGTAATCAGCTACTGCATAGGATAAGCCGACACCGGTTTTAACCCGGGGATCATGCATCGGTATCTCCTGACCTTTAACCTGACGCAGATATTTCTCTGCTCCCTTACCAATTTTCCGGGCAGCACGCAGACTACCTTCAGCCAGCAGATCACCGATTCCCTCCCTTAAAGCAATCTTCTGGATCAGGGGAAGAACCACCTCTTTATTGCCGAATGTTAATTCCAGTCCATCACAGTCTTCTCTGGTCAGCAGACCATTTTCAAAACAGTCCATGGCAAAAGCAATCGTCATACCCGTAGATATCGTATCTAGGGTATATCTATTACACAACTCATTGGCCTTGGCGATTAATTTCAGGTCATCAATCTCCAGGGTAGAACCAAAGGAACCAACAGTTTCATATTCAGGTCCCCCGTATTTAGGATCAACCTTCATTGACTCATCATTAACCTCAACCACCCGTTTACACCTGATCGGGCAGGAATAACAGCCCCTGGCCTCCTTACCGATAGTATCTCTCATAGTCTCCCCGGATATTTTATCCGCACCCTCCATCTGGCCTTTATGCCAGTTGCGGGTTGGTAATATTCCCTGTTCATTGAAGGAGTTAACCAGAGCTACTGTACCCAGTTCATGTAAACCCTCTGCCATCGGGTCTTTTAAGCCTTCAGTTGCTGCCCAGCGGGCAACCTCCCGGATTTTATCTATATCTCCAACCTCCAGTTTTTCAGTTCCCCAGACAGCAATCGCCTTCAGGTTCTTTGAACCCATGACAGCTCCCAGGCCGGTTCTGCCATTAAAATGAGCCAGTTCATTGGTGATACCGGCATACCTGACCAGATTCTCACCACCTGGTCCGATCTGTACTATCCGGGCTTTATCTTCAGCCAGCTCCTCTCTGATCAAGGACTGAGCATCCCCGGTTTCCTTGCCCCAGAGATGATCTGCAACTTTAAATACAACCTCTCCATCTTTGAGCCAGAGGTAGACCGGTTTTTCAGCCTTTCCGGTTACAATTACTGCATCATAGCCGGCCTTTTTTAATTCCGGCGCCCAGAAACCACCTGCCTCAGCCTCACCAAAACCCCCGGTAAGCGGTGATTTCCCGCAGACAGTTAAGCGGGGAATAGCCGGGGCCGTAACCCCCCCGATAATACTGGAGGCAAATACAAGCATATTATCAGGAGAAAATGGTTCAATGCCCGGCTCCATCTCTTTAAGCATATAGTAAAGAGCAAAACCCCTGCCACCGATATATTTTCGATAAAATTTTTCTCCAGGTTCTTCAATCTTAAATTCTTTCTTTGTTAAGTCAACTCTCAAAATCTTATTGTTAATCCCCTGCATAATATCCCTCCTGGCTTTGTATACTATTTTCCTACATCTGGATTTACAATGTGAGGTATCTTCTCACCCTTAAGTCCGGCCAGAACATCCTCAGCAACCATAACAGCCATTGCTTCCCGGGTTTCAACAGAAGCAGTACCAATATGGGGTAGTAAGACAACATTATCCATATCTATTAATTCCGGATGAACTTCCGGTTCATCTTCATAAACATCAAGACCGGCTGCTGCTATTTGTCCTTCTTTCAGGGCATCTACCAGCGCACTCTCATCAACTATTGGACCACGGCCTGAGTTGATAAGTATAGCTGAATTCTTCATCAGTCCAAATTCTCTTTCCCCGATCAAATGATGAGTCGAATCATTAAGAGGTGCATTTATAGATACAAAGTCAGCTTCTTTAAGCAGATCATCCAGTTCATAATAAGTTGCTCCCAGTTCTTTCTCTTCTTCTGCACTCAGAGGATTTCTCTTATTATAAATTACCTCCATCTGAAAGCCTTTTGCCCGCCTACCGACTGCCTGACCGATCCGACCAAAACCGACAATTCCCAGAGTTTTTCCATAAACATCGGTGCCCAGCATCAGCTTCGGCATCCAGCCTTTAAACTTACCTTTCCTGGTAAAGCGGTCAGATTCCACTATCCTCCGGGCTGTAGCCATTATTAATGCCCAGGTCAGGTCAGCAGTTGTCTCGGTAAGAATGCCGGGGGTATTACTTACTGCAATCCCCAGCTCAGTGGCTGCATCTACATCGATATTGTTATAACCAACAGCATAATTGGCAATAGCCTTTAACTCCGGGTTGCTTTCGATGACCTCCCTGTCAATAGTATCACCAAGCAGGGTGATTATGCCCTCTGCACCCTTGATATTTTTAATAATTTCCTCTTTGGTCAGTACCCTGCCTTTTCTATTGACTCCAAGCTCACATTCCTTTTCCAGCAGTTCCAGACCTTTTTCAGGAATCTCACTTGTTACATATACTAAAGGTTTGCTCATTTTAATCCCCCTTTAAAAATTTTAGAATTCTTATGTAATTAATCACTAAAATTATGATTTATACGTCATTTTTGGTTAAAGTTTTGAATATACCTCTTTACCACCCACAAAGGTGGCAAGTACTTCAATCTGTTTTATCTGATCCGGTTTAACCGTGGTAGGGTCATCACTTAGAATTATAAAATCGGCCAGTTTACCAGCAGTAAGTTCTCCTTTAATGCCCTCAGAAAAAGAGTTATAAGCAGACCCTCTGGTATAGATATCCAGTGCCTGCTCCACCGTCATGGCTTCCCGGCTCCTCCAGCCGCTCTCAGGATATCCTGTTAAATCCTTTCTTGTCACAGCTGCATAGATTCCGGCCAGTGGTTTAAATGTTTCCACCGGAGCATCTGAACTACCACCCAGCGGTATCCCCATTTCATACATACTTTTCCAGGCATAGGAGCCTTCCAGTCTTTCCTTTCCCACCCTTGCTTCAGCCATATGTAAATCGCTATTGAGAAAAATAGGTTGAATATCAACGGCCATCCCCAGCTTTTTCATTTTTTTAATTAGCTTCTTGTTTGTTAGCTGGCCGTGGATAAGCCTGGGTCTGGCTGCCGCAATCTCTTCTCTGGTTTTATACACCTTTTCATATATCCGTATAATCTCACTTATAGCCCGATCACCAATCCCATGGATAGCCAGCTGAAATCCAGCTCCTGCCGCCAGTTTGACATAATCTTCAAGTTCCTCTGGTGTATAAATCAATGTTCCCTGGGTATCAGGTTTATCGCTGTAAGGCTCAAAGAGAGCAGCCGTTCTTCCACCCATGGATCCATCAGATAATATTTTACAGGGCCCGATAGCTAGAAACTCATCACCAGAACCGGTTTTAAAGCCGGTCTCACTGATAAATCTGGAAAAATCGTTTATCTTTCCCATCCTGACCTGAAGATTAATTCTGACAGGAAGTTCGCCTGCATCATGTAACTCCTTATATGCCTGATATCCCTTTTCAAACCGGGTATAGTTACCAAAATCATCGGTTTGAATTGAGGTTAATCCAGTTTTACTTAATTCTATTGTAGCATTTTTTATCCATCTTTTAAAATCCTGAGGACCGGGTTCAGGAATAATTGATTCTACCAGACCCATGGCATTTTCCCGTAATATTCCGGTCGGTTTCCCCGTAGTGGGGTCCCGATCAATTTTCCCTCCCGGGGGGTCAGGGGTAACTTTGTCTATGCCAGCCAGTTCCAGTGCCCTACTATTAACAACACCAATATGAAAACAGCTTCGTTTCAGAAAAACTGGATAATCCCTGGTTACTTTATCGATAATTTTACGGTTAGGCATCTTTTGGTCTGGAAATCTGTTCTGATTCCAACCCCGGCCAGTAATCCATTTATCACTGTTTAATCTCATTTCCTGAATATATGTTTTTATCTTCTTCTGAAAAGAAGCTATATCTTCTACTCCAGTCAGGTCCACCGTTTCCATCGCTTCCCCTATCCCGGTTAAATGCAAATGACTATCATTGAAGCCGGGCATCACAGTCATACCTTTTAAATCATATTTCCTTTCATAACAACCAACAAAATCAGATTCATCTTGACCAGTACCCTCAATTTTACCTCCCTGTATAAGCATTGCTCCTGCCGCCTGTTCTCCGGGTTTCATTGTTAATATCTTTCCATTAAAAAATAGGGTCCTCTGGCTTTTTACCATAATTATCCTCCCTATTGTTATATTTACTATATAAATTAGAGATAAATTTAATAAACCCTCTTTTATTATTTCTTAGAGCAGAAAAAAATCCGGGGGAAAACCCGGAATAAATTTACACATTTATTTAACTGCTGCCAGGTTATTAACAAAACTAATTGCTGTATACAGGAAAA
>JADQBU010000441.1 GCA_016278435.1 Halanaerobiales bacterium | reverse complement strand
CATTTGCCAGTAGATCAATATGTAAGACCCGAGCAGTTTGAAAAATACCGTGTTATTGCTGAGGATTTCGGTTTTAAGTATGTAGCTGCAGGTCCCCTGGTTAGAAGCTCCTTCCATGCTAGCGACTTTTCGGAAAAATTTATTTAAATTTCCTTAATTTTCGAAGATGTGATAGTTATGAAAATAATGTAATTATATTAGTTATTGTTGCATAGAGATTCGCTGTTTTATGTATAATATTACCTAATATTTTGACAACCTCTCTGACGTTAGGTATAATAAAAACAAAATAGCTAAAAGGGGCTGGTATTATGATTATAAATTCTACTGAAGTACAGAATAAGTTCGGAAAATTTCTGGGTCTAGTTAACGAGGAAGATATTATTATAACTAAAAACGGCAAAAAAGTGGCCAGATTAATTAATTATTATGAAAACGATGATTATATTATAAGGGAAGGATCATCAGCCTACAGTCATGAAGGAATGAGGGTATCATATGAAGAATTTTTACAGATTGCCAGAGAAAATGAAAATAGATATGAATATATAGATGGTCAGATATTTCTGCTGGCATCACCTAAATATAAGCATCAAAAGATAGTAATTGAAATCTCAAGTAGTATGTCAGCCTGGTTTAGAGATAAAGAATGCCAACCACTGACTTCTCCTTTTGATGTAACTCTCTATAAGAATAAAGAACCTAATGTAGTACAACCTGATTTGCTTGTTATTTGTGATCAAGAAAATATTGATGAGAATGATACTTATACCGGGACCCCTATCCTGGTGGTTGAAGTCCTCTCGGAAAGTTCAAGAAACAAGGATATTATTAAGAAAATGGATTTATATATGAACGGCGATATAAGAGAATACTGGATTGTAAACCCTTTTTCAGAAGAGGTAAATATTTATTTTTTTAAAAACAGGGGAATTGAAAGCTCAATTACTTTTAAGAAGGATGAAACAGCAGTGTCCCAGATTTTTCCAGAATTAAAACTGGATTTAAACAGCATTTTTTAGATAACACAATCTTGCTTACTTTTTTGCAAAATATATTAAAATGAATATTGAAATTTAAGTGTTAATTAAGTAAGGGGAGGGTTGGTTCACTTTGAAAATTGCCTTTATTGCTCCATATAAAAAAATGGCTGACATCTTTAATGAGGTCTGTTATGAGATCGATAAAAATATACCGACTTTTATAGGTGACCTGGAAGAAGGGGCCGATATTGCAGTCCAGTTAGAAGAAGAAGGATATGATGTTATAATCAGCCGGGGTGGTACAGCCATCGCAATCAAGTCTAAAGTTACCGCTCTACCGGTGGTTGAGGTTCAGGTCAGCGGCTATGATTTAATCCGCACCCTTTATCAGGCCCGTCAGGAAACAGATAAAATAGCTGTGGCTGGATTTAATCCCTTTACATATGGTCTGGAGGGGTTGGAAAAGATCCTTGGTATAGATCTCAAGATTTTAACTCTCCGGGGTGAGTGGTATGATCAGACCGATTTTATAGAAACGAGATTAGAAGAGATCAAGGAACAGGGATATAACTATCTGGTTGGGGATAATATTTCAGTCCGAATTGCCCGGAAGATCGGAATGAACACCCTTCTGATTCGTTCCGGTAAAGAGGCCCTGGCCCAGTCTATTCTGGAATCTGAAAGGATTGCCCAGGTCAGAAAAAAAGAGATGGAAAAAGCGAAACGGATTAAAAGTATTATTGACTTCGCCTATGAGGGAATTATCAGTATCGATAAAAATGGAGATATTCAGACTTTCAATCCGGCTTCTGAAAAAATATTTAATAAGAAGGCCTATAAAGTTATTGGTAAAGATATCAGAGAAGTTCTACCTGAAATGGATCTCTTGAAAACTGTACAGTCCGGATACAGAGAGCAGGAGAAGGTCTGGATAATAAATGATATAAAAATAGTAGCTAACATAATTCCGATAGAAGTTAATGAAGAGGTACTGGGGGTAGTCGCAACCTTCCAGAAAGCTTCAAGGATACAGAGGATGGAGAAGAAGATAAGGGATAAACTCTATGTCAAGGGATATACAGCTGATAATACCTTTGAAGATATTATTGGTGAAAGTAAGGTTATAAGCCAGGCCAAGGATGAAGCACGTGATTATGCCCGGGTAGATTTACCTTTACTGGTTTATGGAGAGACCGGAACAGGTAAAGAACTTTTTGCTCAGGCTATACATAATGACAGTCACCGCCGGAATAAGCCCTTTGTAGCCTTTAACTGTGCTGCTTTGCCGGAAAAACTGCTGGAAAGTGAGCTCTTTGGCTATGTAAAAGGGGCTTTTACCGGGGCCAGTGAAAAAGGAAAAGAAGGACTTTTTGAACAGGCTCATCAAGGTACAATCTTTCTGGATGAGATCGGAGAAATTTCCAGGGGCATTCAGGCCAGATTGCTGCGGGTTTTCCAGGAAAGAAAGATCAGGCGGCTGGGAGATAACAAGTTAACCCCGATAGATGTCAGAATCATGCTGGCCACAAATAAATCACTTTCTGACCTGGTTGAGAAAAAGGAGTTCCGGGAAGATCTGTATTACCGGATTAATGTATTAAATTTAAATCTGCCTCCCCTCAGGGAGCGAAGAGAAGATATTCCGCTGCTGGTGAATTTCTTTATTAATAAAGCCAGTAACCGGATAAACAAGCTGGTGCGGGGTATTTCTGATGATGGTATGAGACTATTACAGAGATATGACTGGCCGGGAAATGTCAGGCAGCTGGAAAATGTAATTGAAAAACTGGTTGTCAGGACCAGGAAGAACTATATTATGACTAATCTGGTCAGACAGACCATTAATTCAATTCAGGGAATTCCCACAGACAGTGAAAGAAAATTTATTGATAATATCTCTAAACAGATTATAAATATACCTGCCAATGAAACACTTGCTGCTATGGAACGGATTATTATTGATAAGGTTATTAAAGATGAAGATGGGAATAAGACGGCTGCCGCCCGTAGACTGGGAATTGGACGGACAACTCTCTGGCGGAAGATGCAGTGATTGTTTCATTGTGGAAAGCTTTTCATTATGAAAAGGAAGCTTTAATTTCCTCTGACAGCTTCTGAAATGTGGAGAAAATAATATTTTTTTGCCCGGAAGTGTTTCATTATGAAAAAGGGAATAGGTTGTTAATTTTTAAAAGGAAGAATTGTTTAAATAGAATAATAGCTAATAAACCTTGAAATAACAATTATTTTAAACTTTTCATATGGTTATTTTAATTTCTGGCATAAGGTATGCAATTAATATTTGGCGATAGTTAATATTGCAAAAATTGAGGTGAGAAGATGATCTACTTAGTGGCAGATGACCTTACAGGCGCTACCGATACCGGGGTCCAGTTTTCAAAACAGGGATATAATACATTAGTAACTATTGTAGATTTAAATATTAAAAATAACAAAACGCTCAATATTAATTCAGATACTGATATATTTGTTGTAGACTCAGAAACCCGTGACCTTTCAATTATGGAAGCCCGTAAAAGAATTTTGCAGATAGTCAATCAAATACCTGTCAATGAAAATGATGTTATTTATAAAAAAGTTGATTCAACTTTGAGGGGAAATATTGGTGTTGAACTTGATATAATAATGAATAAATTTGAAAAAGATATCTGTCTGTTCTGTCCTGCTTTTCCCTCAAATAATAGATTTGTTATTGGTGGTTACCTTATAGTCCAGGGTGAGCCTCTGGGTGTAACGGAATACTATAGAGGTAATCTTGATTCTGGAAATGCCTCTTATATACCTGTACTACTTAAAAAACAGAGTAATCTTCCGGTAGGTAAAGTTGAATTAAAAGATGTTATTCAAGGAAAAGAAACCATATTAAAGAGGATTAACTATTTATATAAACGAGGTAAAAAAATTATTATACTTGATGCATTAAATGACCAACATTTAAAGGATATACTATTAAGCGGGAATGAATTTAATGGGTCTGTATTATATTCAGGTTCTGCGGGACTGGCTAATTATCTTTCAAAAATATATAAAACAGATAGTAGTCTTGATTTAGATAATAACCAGCAAATAGATTCGGAGACATTCTTAATTGTCGGGGGGTCACGGCGCAATATCATGAATTCCCAGATTAATTACTTAAAAAATAAACTTGATATTAATGAAATTACTATCGATCTTAAAAATGTTTTTTCTACCAGAAAAAAATCTCTTGCAGATTATATATCAGAGGGAGAAAGGGCTATTAAAAGTAAACAACTCCTGGTGATCAGGCCTGACCCCTCATTTCTGGAAAAGAATATGATGCAGAACATTATTAACGAGAATAACCTGCAAAACCATAGAGAACTTGAAGTTATAATCAGGAATTTTCTGGGGGAACTCACAGCCAGTCTAATTAATAAGTCTTTTATAAATAATCTGGTTTTAATAGGTGGGGATACAGCCATCGGAGTATGTAAGGCACTGGGGGTTGACAGCTTAAGAATTGTGGATGAAATATTACCCGGAATTCCTGTTTCAAGTATTAGAAACCACAGATATAGTAAGATTAAAATTGCAACAAAGGCAGGAGGATTTGGTCAGGAAGAGACACTTTATAACTTACTAATGAAATTACATTATCACAACAAAATGGAGGTGAAAGGGTTTTTAAAACCCGGAGTTAATGGATAGACCAATAATTTGTATTACAATGGGAGATCCGGCAGGAATTGGAGCAGAAATCACTGTTAAAGCATTAAGTGATGAAAAAATTTATGAGGGATCTATTCCTGTGGTTATAGGCAGTAGGGCTGTTATAAACGATGCCTTAAAGTTTATTCCCTCAAATTTAAATTTAAATATAATTAAGTCAGCGAATGAAGCTAAGGGAGAATATGGTACAATTGATCTTTTAGATATGAATAATATTGAATTGACTGATTTTAAATATGGAGAAATTAATGCAAAAGCAGGTAAAGCATCAATTGATTATATTTTAGAAGGAATAGAACTGGCCAAGTCAGGAGCAGTAGATGCTGTTGTAACTGGACCGATTCATAAAGAGGCTATAAATGCAGCTGGATATAAATATGCAGGTCATACAGAAATATTTGCTGAGAAAACTGATACCAGTGACTTTGCCATGATGCTGGCAGATGAGCAAATGAGAGTAATTCATGTTTCCACTCATGTATCTCTAAGGCAGGCATGTGATCTGGTTAAAAAGGACCGGGTATTAACTGTTATTCGACTGGCTGATATGGCAGTTAAAAAGCTGGGTATTGAGAACCCCCGGGTGGGAGTAGCTGGCTTAAACCCACATGCAGGAGAGCAGGGATTATTCGGCCGGGAAGAAATTGAAGAGATCAAACCGGCTATAGATATGGCGGTAGAGGAAGGTATTAATGCAGAAGGACCGGTTCCACCTGATACTATTTTCTCCAAGGTCAGGGGTGGCCAGTATGATATTGCTGTTGTAATGTACCATGATCAGGGTCATATTCCCATGAAAGTTACAGGTTTTAAATATGATGATAAAACCAATAAGTGGTCCTCTGTTAGTGGAGTGAATGCTACAGTTGGACTGCCCATAATCAGAACTTCAGTTGACCATGGAGTGGCATTTGGTAAGGCTGGTGAAGGTCGGGCGAATGAAGAAAGTATGGTTGAAGCCATCAAGATGGCGATAGCATTTGTACCAGATAATTAAAAGGGGAGGTGATGAGGGAGGCATATATGAGTTGTTAGTCTGGATGTGTGTGGAAAGTTTATTGATTGAAAAAATTGTCATTTTAAATTTTAGGAGGTTATTTAAATGCAAAAAAGAATTTTTGTGTTTTTAGTTATAATGGGATTGATTTTTTCTATAACATTATCTACATTAGCAGCTGAAAAAGTAGCAAGATTTGGACACGGTAATGAACCAGGGGGACCCAGAGATAAGGCGGCACATTTATTTGCAGACAGGGTGGCTGAATTAACTGATGGTATGATTAAAGTTGAAGTTTATGCATCTGCTGCATTGGGGTCAGACGAGGAAATGGTTCAACAATTAAAGGATAATATTTCTCAATTTGCTGCTCCAGGTGTAGGAACTATTTCACCTGAAGTTCCGGTTTTAAATGTACTTGAAATGCCGTTTCTTTTTGAAGATTTTGAACAAGCTTGGAATTTTTTGGACAGTCCTATAGTTAAAAAGTGGGTTGCTCCTTTCCCGGATAAAGGGTATAGAGTATTAGCTTTCTGGGAAAATGGTTTCAGAAATATGACAAATAATTTAAGGCCAATCGAAAAACCAGAAGATTTAAAAGGCTTAAAGATTAGAGTTCCTAATTGGGAAATGTCTATTGCAACGTTTGATGCTTTGGGTGCTCAGGTAACACCAATGGCATTTCCTGAAGTATATATGGCTTTACAGCAGGGTGTTATAGATGGACAGGAGAATCCTTTTACAGTCATATATGTAAATAATTTTTATGAAGTACAGAAATTTTTATCTATAACAAGACATCAGTATTCACCTTTACCTTTACTTGTTAGTGAGGATTTCTGGCAATCCCTGTCTCCAAAAGAACAGAATGCTATCAAACAAGCTGCAGAAGAGGCCAAAAAATATCATAGAGAGGCCATAAAAAATCAAGAAGCTGATTTATTAAGCAAGTTAGAAGATGAAGGAATGAAAGTTAATTATCCAGATATGGATCCCTTCAGAGAAAAAGCCTCAGTTGTATATGAGAAATATGCAGATGAATATGGGGATGCACTTAAACAAGTGCAGGAATTTATTAAGAATTAATGTATAATTTATTAGCAGGCCAGGTTTTCTGGCCTGCTAATAATAATTAAAAAGAGGGAGGTTACTTAATGAAATTTAAATACTTAATTTTAAATAAATTAGAAGAAATAATAGTTATTTTACTTCTTTTATTTATTGTTTTATTACTCTTTCTGGGAGTTGTATGTAGATATTTTCTATTAAGTTCTATTTATTGGTCACAGGAAGTATGTCAAATATTATTAGTATGGTTAACTTTTATAGGTGCAATTATATTAGCTAAAAATAATCAAGAAATGCGAGTTAATATTATCTTCAAGCTTTTACCTTTTAGAAATTTTTTTAAATTATTACAAATAATACTAATTATAAGTTTTGATGTTGGTTTGACTTATGTAGGTATAAGAACCATTTATTCTAGTTATCCTACCCCAACTCCTGTTTTGCATATTTCAAGCTCGATTTTATCCATTCCTTTACTTATAACAGGGATATTATTTTGTTTTTATCATTTAAGGTTATTTATTAAAAACAATAAAAATTATTAAATGGGGGAAATAAAATGGATATTTTACTATTAGGTAGTGTTTTTATATTTATTTGTTTAGGAATACCTATTGCTAGTTCAATTGGATTAAGTGTTTTAATTTACTTTTTAATAAATGGTGGAATTCCAATTATGGCAATTGGGCAACGCATGGTCGCAGGAGTAAACGAATATTCATTATTAGCCGTTCCATTGTTTATATTAGCTGGAACTATAATGAATTCTGGCGGAATAACTAAAAAAATATTTAATTTTGCCAGAAGTATTGTTGGCCATATTTCAGGGGGACTGGGTCATGTTAATATTGTTGCAAGCATTATATTTTCTGGAATGTCAGGAGCAGCTATTGCTGATGCCGCAGGATTAGGCAAAATATTAATTCGCAGTATGAAAGAAGATGGATTTGATGTAGCATATAGTGCAGCAATCACTGCAGCCTCTTCTACTTTAAGTCCAATTATTCCTCCGAGTATAGGAGCAATAATTTATGCTACTATTACTGGAGTATCTGTAGGAGCTATTTTTATGGCTGGAATTATTCCGGGTTTAGTTATGGCATTATTTATGATGGTTGCTAATTATTATATTTCTAAAAAACGAGGATATCCAAAATATGAAAGGAGTAGTTTAAAAGAAGTTTGGAAGGCATTTAAAAGTGCTTTTCTTCCTTTACTAATGCCGTTTATTATTTTAGGAGGTATTTATTCGGGTGTGTTTACTGCCACTGAAGCTGCCGTTGTTGCAGTCGTATATGCATTATTTATAGGAGGGGTTGTATATAGAAAATTTACTTTAAGAAGTTTAATAAAAGATTTTTTAGAAGCTGCTAAAAATTCGGCAACAGTAATGTTTATAATATCCATTTCATCAATTTTTTCCTGGATCCTAATTTTTGAAAGAGTACCTGCAAATCTTGCATCTTTTATCATATCAATTACTGATAATTCAACCATTATTTTGCTTATATGCATGATTTTCTTTATTATTTTAGGTACATTTATGGAAATTATTGCAATTATGTTATTAACTATTCCCATACTGCATCCCTTAATAATACAAGTGGGTATTGATCCAATACATTTTGGAATTGTTATGCTTATGAGTTTAATGCTAGGATTAATTACTCCCCCCATTGGTGTGGTTCTTTATGCTGTTTCAGATGTAGGGGAAGTTGCGATTGAAAAGGTTTCCAAGGAATTAATATATTTTTATTTTGTAATGATTATTTCAGTATTAGTTATTATATTTTTTCCGCAGATTTCTTTGATATTACCGAATCTGTTATAAATATTAAAAAAGGTAGGGATATAAAATGAGACCATATGAAAGAGTCATCAAATCGGTAAAAGGAGAAGAATTAGATAATATACCTGTTGTTGTCTGGGCCATCGGACAATCCTATGCCCCCATAGCAGGAATTCAAGATGATATATATTATTCTGACCCTAAAATTATGCTTGAAGCACAACTTAAGTTTCATGAAATGTTTCCTGAAGTGTTTACTATACCAGGTTTGTGGCCAGATATTGGCACTGTTCCTGAGGCTTCTGCTTTGGGTTGTGAAATAGAATTTGTTAAAAACTCACCTCCAAGAGTTGTACATTCCAGTATTAATAGTTTGGATGAGGTAAAAGATCTAAAAGTTCCAGACCCGATTAATTGTAAATATACTTATAAAATACTGGAGTATTTATCTTATTTTATAGAAAATACACCCAAGAATTTAAAAAAAGATTTTGGCTATCTTG
>JADQBU010000076.1 GCA_016278435.1 Halanaerobiales bacterium | reverse complement strand
ACTATCTAGAGTTTTACCGGAACCATCAAGATTTTTATCAAAAGCAGATTGTTCAGTTTGAGGCAGAGGCCCCGGTAAAGAAGATGTGGTCCTGGCTGGAGAGTAATTTCCCCGTTAGTTATCAGTCTCACAGTGTCTTTTTCTCACCACTGGCCGGTTCTACACCTCATAATACATATTCCTTTGTAGCAAAGGACCAGGACTTTAAAGAAGCTTTTATGTTTGTCCAGGGACCTGATTCATACTATAATAGATTTTCCGATAAGATAGCCCTGGGTTTATTTAATAGTAATTTCTTTACAGAAATCGACCATAACTATGTCAATCCTTTAACCGATAAGTATCTAAAGGAGATCGTCAAGGCCTTTCGCAATCTCCCTGACTGGAATAAACAGCAGGGTTATAGCCGTATTCCGCTGACTTTTAATGAGTATATGACCTGGGCAACCTTTACCCTTTTTGCCTGTGATAATTTTGATCAGGAATTATTTGATAAGGCCAGGGATATTCAGGAACAGATAATGGTTAATTCCAGAGGTTTTGTAAGATATAAAGAATTCAATGAAAAGATGCTGGAATTAAATAAAAACCGGCAACCAGGGGAAACAGTATCAGACCTTTATCCGGCTATTATTGAGTGGGCGGGAGACCTGTAGAGGTGGGGTTTGCCGTCCAGACGATCTGGCTATAATAATAGAAAGGGGATAATTTATGGAGGAAAAAATCGATAAATTACCCACGAGAGGAACTTGCTGATCTGAAAAAAATTAAAAAGCGATGTAAAACGAAAAGGTGATAAAAACCGACCTGCTTTCCAGATGCCTGCCCTGGATGCAGGTTTATTTTTTTTGCAGATAATTTTTTGTTAAAAGAAGGATTATTTTGCTAATTAATGAATTGTTAAAATAGTGGAAAGAAATAATTCTAAATCTTGAATATGGCTCTGGTCTTTTCAGGTGGGAGGCTAAGATAGAAATGCAGTGAGTCCGACATGTTATTCAAAAGGAGGTGAATTTAATCAAACAAACACAATCTACTATTTCAATTCTTTTGCTACTGGTTTTTATATTTATAAGGCCGGTTTTTGCTCAGGGAGATTTTGCCGGAGGTCAGGGAACAGCAGAAAACCCTTATCTTGTGAAAACTGCAGAGCATTTAGATAATGTACGGGATTATTTAGATTGTCATTTTAAACAGATTGCAGATATAGATTTAAGCCGGTATAGGGCAGGAACGGGCTGGAGTCCCATTCATTATTTTACCGGGATTTATGACGGTAATCGACATACAATAACCAATCTAACAATCGATAATTATGAGTATGATAATGCAGGATTATTTGGATTATTAAAAGAGCACTTTATAATTAAAAATACTATTTTGATTAATGTCAGGATTAACTCTAAAGGAAATTATATAGGCGGTCTTGTAGGTAGTAGTTCCGGGGAAATCAGCAACTGTCTGGTTCAGGGTGAGGTTAACGGAGGTAGAATGGTTGGTGGGCTTGCAGGAAAAAATAACGGCCAGATTTCTGCAAGCGGTGCAGAAGTAGATGTTACCGGTGAAAGTAGATATGCAGGTATTGGCCGGTTTTCTAAAGTGGGTGGGTTTGTTGGTGTCAATTATGAGGATATCAGTCGCTGCTTTGCCCGGGGTGCTGTTAAGGCCAGCGGGGATTATGTAGGTGGCTTTGTCGGTAAAAACGGGGGTTCTCTTGAAAGCGGATATATTAACAGGTGTTACGCTGTGGGAGATGTCAGCGGGAAGACCCGGGTTGGCAGATTTGTTGGATATAATGATATGCTGGGAGGAGTTAAAAATAGTTATGCTGTGGTAAACGTGTCGGGAAGGGGTTGGAGTGGAGGATTTGCCGGTGCTGATTCCACGCGGGGTTATGCAATTATTGATTGCTATTATGATAAGAATACTACCGGCGGGGGAGGTGTAGGTAAAGGGGTCAGGACCGAAGAGATGCAGCAGCAGTCTACTTTTACAAACTGGAATTTTTCTTCCATCTGGACACTTAAGGGGGAAAAAGATTATCCTTCTTTGCAGTGGGAGCATAAGTTTCCTGTTAATTTTGCGGTTGATAAAAAGGAAGAGATTAGTAAGGAAACAGCTACCCGGGAAGGAATTATAGAAGGTGGGCAAACAATAAAATCTGATGGCAGTGAAACTTCAACAGAGGAGATACATAAGAAACCAGAAGAAAGCTGGCAGGTCTCCCCGGCAAGAGCTGATTTCGGGGAAGAGGTTAAATTAAGCTATAATCTTTATAATGATAGTAATAGAGTCCGTAGTTATGTAATTAAACCTGTTTTAATCAGGCCTGACGGCACACAGATGGATGATATGATCTCCCGTCTGGTCCAGCTTGAACCCTGGATGAATAAAAACTTAACCTGGGAGTTTAATCCCGGCTTGATAGGTGACTGGGATCTGATTTTTTTGGTCTGGGACCGGGAAGTAATCCGTTCGATAATTCGGGAAATATTTAAGGAAGATACCGACTGGAAAGAGGTAGGCAGCCGTCTTATGTTTGCTTCATTTCTGGAGAGTAAGGGTCCATTTAGAGGAGCTTTAGTTGTTGGCAATGATAATATAAGGATATTCAAAGAGAAGCTGGAGCACTTTAAAGATATTATATTTGTAGAAATGAAACCACCTTCCCGGGAAAACTGGGTTGGTAGGTTTATAGATAAATACAGTGGGGCCGAAGAGGTCTATGAGAGAGCGAGCAAACTACAGCAACAGGCTCAGGATAACTGGCAGAGGGCTAAAGACTATCTATATCAGAATAATCTGGAGGCTGCTGCCAGTTTTCTGGAAATTGCCTTACTGGATAATTATCTGGCCCACTCTATTTTCAGTGATGCCGGTGATATTTTTATAGAGGCAGCAATGAGAGGAGAGAAAACCACTTATGCAATTATGAGGGGGAGTCAGGAATCACTGAAATTTATTGCTCTTCTGAGCTGGGGACCGGAGGGTTATAAGGCAGCTTCCCGGATCAATATGGCCCAGAATTATATAGTTAGTGGACTGACTGAGGGCTGGGGTGAGGCTTCGCAAAAACTATCGGCGCAAATTCTGGCCGATTTACTGATAGAAAAAAGCGGTATTCTCAAGGCTATAAAAGTCGAAGGGATGATTAGTGATGAAGAAATCTACCGGAGATTGAGTGAGACTTTAAGTGATAGTGAATTTGTCCGGCAGTTAATCTGGGAATTTACTGCCAGTGGGCTGGCCGGGGAGCTGGCTGGAGCAGGCTCTGAACAGGTGATAGATGAAGTACTGGAAATGACTCATAATAAACTGGTTTACTAAAATAATACTAATAATTCAAGGGGGACCAATGATGTTATCCTGTAAAAATACTTATTTTATTTTGATATTTGTTTTGCTTTTTACGGTAACTTCTTTAGCTGCTACAGCAGGTGTGGAGGCGGCTAAAGTTGCTGTTGTTGGTTTTGAATCGAGAGGGCTTCCCTGGACCAGTAATAGAGATCTGGAGGAGAAAATTCTGGAAGGCCTTGCCAGTCAGTATACCGAAAAGCTGGCCGGTAAAGATATAGTGAATGTAGTTGATAGAGCAAGGGTAAAGGAAGTGCTGGAGCAGATGGGGTATGAACCCGGTGATAGTCTGGATTTATCGGCCGCAGCCCAGGTAGGTAGAATGGTAGACAGCAATCTCCTGATTCTGGGAAGTGTAGAAAGCCTGGAAGTAACGGAGAAGGGTGAAGTTACTGTTGGACCATTTACCCTGTCCGGAGTGGAGGTGGAAGTTGAACTGACTGCCCGGCTGGTTAATGCAGCTACTGCCGGGGTGCTAACAACTTATTCCGGTAGTGCTAGCAAGGCGGAGACAGGTATTGAAATTTCCGATTTACAGGGAATTTCCTTCGGGACCGAGGCTTTTGCAGATTCGGCGGTAGGTAAAGCTATTGACGAGGCTTTAACCGCACTGACCGAAGATACGGCGGCTCAGAAGGAGATGTTTGCAAAGGGAACTGAAGTTCCAGAAGTTGAAGTTCTGGAAGCAGAGGTTATGGCCAAGGTAGGTGATAGCCTCGTTATTGATAAAGGAAGTGAGGATGGAGTCAGGGAAGATATGGAGGGAAGCCTGCAGCGGAAACTCCAGGTTGAAGATAGAGAAGAACCGCTGTCAGTAACCCTGGGCGAGGTAGTCGTTTCTTCTGTTGATAGCAATACTGCTCTGGTAAGTGTAAGGGAAGCAGAAGAATCCCCTGAAACCGGTGATATAGTTAAAATCACTCTGTCCGCGGGCAGGATGCAGACAGGTAAAGTGGAAAAACCGGAGTTTTCCTCTTCCTATATTAAAAAAATTGAAACCCCGGATTTTGTCATTTATATTGACCGGGTTACCAGAGATGGTGATGAAGTTACCTTTCACGGTACAGCCGATGCTAAAGGGGAAGATACTGAATTGACTTTAATGTGTCCATCAGATTATAGCTTCTATGATAATAAAGGTCAGAGGATAGAAATAGATGATAGGATAGTTACAATTGGTAAAACGAGTGATCATGGAGATAGATATCCCAGCCCTGAAGTAACAGAATTTATACTAGCCGGCTATCCGACCAATATAAGCTGGACTATTGACCGTGTTCCGGAAGAAGCTGATCATCTGGCCCGGGTAAAGCTTTATCTGGAGACCCCGGCAGCGGGTGAAGTAGAGATTAATCTTGATGGTGTTTCTTTATTAAGCCAGTATTGATTTGAGACTTAAGGTAAAACTAAAAAGCTGTCTGCTGTCAGAGCGGGCAGCTAAATCATTAAGGAGGGGTTCAGAATGGATAAAATTAACAAGCTACTCCTGGTGCTTTTGATTTTCAGTATAGGTATATTTTTTATCACAGGTAATAATGGGGGAAATACTTCAGCGAGTAGTGGGGAAACAGAGGTGAGCTTTCTGGAAGTAGGGGAAGAATATATAGTGACCGGTGCCTTCGGAGATAGTTCATATGGAGTCACTATGTCAGCCGCTAAAATAAAGGTTCTGGCAATAGATAATAACTGGATAAAAGCAAGAACTGTAGGAGATGGCGGTCAGCCGGAAATGTTTGAAAATATGAGCCACCCCAATAATAAGTGGGACTATTTCTGGCTCAACTTAGATAATATACTGGGGATTGTTAAGTGATTCGCATGGATATGCAGAAGTGGTTGTTACCATTGAAGAAGGTGATGTCCACAAGACCGGGGTTGAAGGTAATGAGTAAGGTTTTTAGTATGGGGAAAGGATGCCGGTAGCAGCGAGACCGAATTAATTTAGATTATATTTAAAGTTTGTACCTGCATTTAAATATTACAGAAATCAATAGCTGTCAATGTATATATTAAAAAAGCCTGATAAAGTTCATCAACTTCAATGTATTCATCATTGGAATGGGCTGCACTTAATTTTCCCGGTCCAAAAACCACAGTATCTATACCGGCAAAATTGCTGAGTAAGGCGGCATCTGTCCAGCCCGGAAAATAAGTAACCGGTGCCTCCTTTCCATTAACAATTTCTCCAACTTCTTTCTTACAGAAAGCTAACCAAGAAAGCCTCGTCCTTTGTCAAAAGGGCGGGGATGAATTGGTATTTTGAAATTGTATACCTTGTATGATATAATATTATTAACACATGTATTATAAGGAGTAATATTTGATGAATACCTTTAACAGTACTCGCCATGTTAAATTTTTGTTAAATTATCATTTTATATGGATACCTAAGTATAGAAATGTTGTCCTGGATAACTCTAAAATCAAAAAATTAATATCGGATACTATCAATGAATTAGCTGATAAGCATAAATTTAAAGTGCTAGCTCTTGAAATAATGTCTGATCATATACATCTTTTTCTATCAGCTTTGCCCAAACATTCTTCCAGTAACTTAATGAATATTATCAAAGGTACAACTGGAAAAAGAATATCAAAACACTTTCCAGAGTTGAACATTAAAGGTTCTGTCTGGACTAGAGCCTATTTTGTTGCTACTGCTGGTAATGTCAGTTCAGAAACCATTCAGCATTATATTGAAAAACAAGGTGATTAATATGCAATTAACCTATGTTTTAGAACTACTAAAGCCAACCAAACGAAAACAGAATATATTCTTGCAGAATATCACCGAAGTCGTCAAAAATCGTCGGGCTATTGCCAGTAAACTAAAAGCAGGAGAAACCAAATTAAGTTCTGCCGATTTCAAGGAGCATAATCTACCTTCTGCTGTTAAGAATCAGAATATTAGAGAGGTTAAAGCGCTCTATAAGCTATTTTTGAAGTCTAATTCTGATAAAGAAAATATAGAATTTAAAGCCAATCAGCCTATCTGCTATAATAACCAAAATTATAAAATTGATGACCATATAATTTCCATTCCTCTTTATACTAACAAATGTCAAAGATTTGCCTTCCCTGTTAAGCAGACCAGAAGATTTGAAGAATTGCAACAGTATATTAAAAATAATTGTACATTAGGTAAGGCTAGTCTTTTTTATAAAAGAGGTAAGTGGTACTTTGCGGTAACAATTAAGATAGCTGTTAGAAAAACTACCAATTCTAATATAATGGGAATTGATATAGGACTTCGACAGTTAACTGTAGCCAGTGTTAAAACTCCTGAAGGTAAAGAGCTTAATCGTCAATTTCATAATGGTAAACAAGCAGGTTTTATTCGTAAAAAGTATCGTTCATTAAGAAGAAAGCTAGGTCAATCCAAGAAAGTTAAACCTATTAAAACTATTAATGACAAAGAGCAAAGATGGATGACTGATTTAAACCATAAAATTAGTCGCCAACTTATTAATCTTGCCGTGCAGGAGCAAGTTGGTACTATTGTTATGGAGAATCTAGAAAACATCCGAAATAATGCTAAAAGTCTTAATAGTGCAGATAGAAATATTCATAGCTGGAGTTTCTATCAACTGCAACAGTTTATTGAATATAAAGCTAATCTAGCTGGGATTAATGTGGAGTATGTTAGTCCTGAATTCACCTCCCAGTGTTGTTGCAAGTGTGGTAAAGTTAAAGAAAGCAATCGTAAAGGTAACCAATATTCCTGCAAATGTGGCAACCAGATACATTCAGACTTAAATGCGGCCAGAAATATTGCTAATCGATTCTTAGCCCCACTTAACAAACAACAACCTGCTTAGGTGGTAATAGCCTGAGTGCCCTGGTTGGTATATCCATATTCAGGGAGGGCTGATGGCACAGCCTAAAGCTGAGGTCACATTGAGATACCAGAAATGGACTTCTCTCTAATCATTCAGCAACCTCGCAAGTTCTTTTTAGGAATCCTCGTTCGACAACGTAGTAAACGGGCGGGGAGGATGTCAAAACTTGGGTTAAAAAGCTTTAAAACAAAAATATGGTGTTGAAAGGAGGGCTAAATTGAATTACAGGGAATTAATTAAAAAAGAGATTGAAGATAATAAAGAGGAGATAATTGCTCTGGGGCGGAAGATTCATCAGAATCCGGAACTGGGTAAAGAAGAATATTTTGCTGCTGCTGAGATCTCCAGCTTTTTCGAGAAGAACGGTTTTATTGTAGAAAGAGGACTCGGGGGTATGAAGACAGCCTTTAGTGCCTGCCTGGAAGGAAATGAAGAAGGTCCGACGGTGGCCTTCCTGGCTGAATATGATGCCCTGCCTGAAATGGGTCATGCCTGTGGTCATAATTTGATTGCCGTGGGAAGTATCGGTGCAGCTCTGGGGCTCAAGGCCCTGGCCCTTGGTTTTTCGGGCAAGATTTATCTGATAGGGACCCCGGCTGAGGAAAACATGGGTGGCAAGGTGGAATTGCTGGAAGCGGGAATTTTTGATAATATAGATTGTGCAATGATGTTTCATCCCGGCTTTGAAAATAAAGTGGAAGTAGAAGCCCTGGCTATCGACTGTTTAAAATTTGTCTTTAAAGGTAAGGCAGTTCACGCGGCCTCTGAACCGGAAGAGGGTATCAATGCCCTGGATGGTATAATCCAGACTTTTAATAGTATCAATGCTCTAAGGGAACATGTCCGTGATGATGTCAGAATTCATGGTATAATAAGAGAAGGAGGGGTAGCAGCCAACATAGTTCCGGAGAGGGCAGTAGGGGAGTTTTTTGTGCGTTCACTGGACCGGGCCTATCTGGATGAGATTACAGAAAAGGTAAAAAACTGTGCCCGGGGAGCAGCTCTGGCTACAGGCTGTAAGCTTGATATTGACAGGAGCTCTCATTCTTTTGATAACATGATAAATAATAAAGTTCTGGCCGGACAGATCAAGCAAGAATTAATTGAGCTGGGGATAACCGACTTTGAAAGCAGGGGAGAAGGACTGGGCTCTATAGATATGGGTAATGTCAGTCAACAGATACCGGCCATTCACCCGGTACTGGCCATTACAGATGACAGGGTACCGGCCCATACAGCTGAATTTGCCCGGTTGTCCAATTCTTCCAGGGGTTATGAAGTGGCAATTACAGCAGCAAAGGCTCTGGCATTAACGGCCTGGAAAGTTTTATGTGATGAAGATTTTATGGAGAAGGTTAAGGAAAATTTTAAGAAGAATAGTTAAAAGAGGTGAAAGGTTTTGTCTGAAGTAGAATACAGACTGGCCCGGGCTGGGGACCGGGAAGGGGTAATTAAGCTCTGGCGGGGTTTGATAGAATTTTATGGGGACAGTTTCCGGCATTATGGTTCCCGGACTGATATGGATATTTTAAGGAACAGTTTTGAGAAATTACTCGCAGATGAGAGATCCAGGATTATCATAGCTGCCTGTGAAGAGGAGATAATCGGAACTGTAACACTCTTAAAGCAGTATTCCTCCTGGACCGGAAGTTATTATGGTAGGATAGAAGATGTCTTTGTAGCCCCGGAATGGCGCCGGCAGGGAATCGGTGAATCTCTGCTTAATTTCACATATAAGATTGCTGAAGAGGAGAATCTTTCACGGCTGGAATTACATGTACTGGCAGATAATAGAGAAGCTAAAGGTCTGTATGAAAAGTGCAATTTGGTTGATAATGGTTCTCTGGTTTATACATATATGCTGGAGGGTTCCTCATAGAATTTATTATATTACTGAAAGAATAGAGGTGCACAGATGATTGATATTGATA
>JADQBU010000064.1 GCA_016278435.1 Halanaerobiales bacterium | reverse complement strand
CCTGGCAGTAGCTGCTATTCCGGAAGGTTTACCGGCAATCGTCACCCTGGTTCTGGCCATGGGTGTTCAGAAGATGATTAAGAGAAATGCTATTGTTCGTCGATTACCTGCTGTTGAAACACTGGGATGTGCAACTGTAATTTGTTCTGATAAAACCGGGACCCTGACTGAAAACAAAATGTCACTTACTAGTATGTATTATAATAGAAAGGTAATAAAATTTAAGCCGGAAATAGATGATAGTCAGTTTGATAAAATCATGAATATCACAGCTCTCTGTAATGAAGCCCGTCTGAAAGAAAAAGAAAAGAAAGGTCCTTTGACCAGAATCAGAAATATATTTACTGGGGACACAACCCCGGATTTGATCGGTGACCCGACAGACATAGCTTTTTTGGAAGCACTTTATAAAAGCGGTAAGACAGTCAGTGAATTAAAAGAAAGTAATACTGTCATAAAAAAAGAACCCTTTGATTCCAGCCGTAAAAGAATGACAATTCTAGTGGAAAAGAAAAATGGAGGTAAGGAATTATGGATTAAAGGAGCTCCGGAAGTTATCATGAGTTTATGTAACTATATAGAAATAGAGGGACAGGTAAGGAGATTAACTTCTGAGTTAAAAGATGAAATAACAAGGGCCAATGATAGTATGGCAAATCAAGGTTTAAGGGTTCTGGCAGTTGCCTATAAACAGGTTCGGAGAAGATTCAGGGGTGGGCTTAAGGAACAGGAAAATGACTTAGTTTTGCTGGGTTTAACTGGACTTATAGATCCACCGAGAGAGGAAGCTTATGAAGCTGTCCGCAGATGCAAAAATGCCGGAATTAGACCAATTATGATAACAGGAGATCACAAGGTAACTGCAGGAGTTATCGCCAGGAAGCTTGGAATTATTGATAGACATGATAAAATAGTGACAGGGAAAGAAGTAGAAGCAATGTCAGATAATAAACTCAGAGACATTGTAGAAGGTGTAAATGTCTTTGCCCGGATCAATCCTGAAGACAAACTGAGAATAGTCCGCGCGCTTAAAGATAATGGTGAAGTTGTTGCTATGACCGGGGATGGTGTAAATGATGCCCCGGCTTTAAAAGAAGCACATATTGGAGTTGCCATGGGATTAAATGGTACAGATGTTACCCGTGAGGTATCTTCATTAATCCTATCAGATGATAATTTTGCCACAATTATTGCTGCCATTGAAGAAGGAAGAAAGATATATAATAATATCAGGAAATTTATCCGCTATCTGCTTTCATGTAATGTGGGAGAATTACTGGCAATCTTTATGGGTATTACCATGGGATTACCAATTCCTTTAATTCCTATTCAAATTTTATGGGTTAACCTGGTTACTGATGGTCTACCTGCTCTGGCGCTTGGTATGGATGAAGATAGTGATGATGTCATGGAAAGAGACCCGCGGGATCCAGATGAAAGTATATTTTCCCATGGTATGGTTTACCGTATAATAAGTCAAGGATTATTAATTGGGGTAAATACTATCCTGGTTTATTTGATAGCATTATACCAGCTGCATCTCGACATGAATACAGCTCGAACGATGGCTTTCTCCACCCTGGTATTTTCCCAGCTCTTTTTTGTATTCAGCTGTCGTTCTGAGGAGAACCCTTTCTGGAGTGAATCAATTTTTAGCAGTATTTATTTAATTGGTGCAGTTTTTATATCTACGGTTATGCAACTGGCAGTAATTTACTTCCCCTTTTTCAGCAGAATTTTTCAAACAGAGGTGTTAAACCTGGAACAATGGTTTATTGTAATCGTACTTTCCATCTGGTCAACTGTATTTCTGGAACTGATACATACCAAACTGTTTAATAGATAACTTGTCAAATATGAATCACTGTGATATTATTTATTTAAAATAGTAAAATGCAGAAGACAGGGGGATATATAGATGGGAATTAAACTAATTAATATAGGTTTTGGGAATATAGTTGCTGCTAACCGGGTAATAGCGGTTGTAAGTCCTGAGTCAGCTCCAATAAAGAGAATTATTCAGGAGGCCAGAGAAAGTGGAATGTTAATAGATGCTACTTATGGCAGAAGAACAAGAGCAGTTATTATTACTGATAGTGACCATGTGATACTCTCAGCAATACAGCCAGAAACTGTCTCACACCGCCTGGAAGACGAAAAGGGCACAGACTGAGAAAGGTGATTTTTTATGGGGAAAGGTAAATTATTTATCCTTTCCGGTCCTTCCGGGGTGGGAAAGGGAACTGTACTGGATAGTCTATTTAAAAATTTCTCCAGTGTAAAATACTCTGTATCTGCCACAACCCGCCAACCACGGCAGGGAGAAGTAGAGGGGGAAGATTATTTTTTTGTAACAAAAAATGATTTTTTTAATATGAGAGATAACAACGAATTTATAGAAACAGCCAGAGTACATAATAATTATTACGGCACCCCCAGAGCTTATGTTGATAATTGTCTCCAGAATGGGGAAGATATTATTCTGGAGATTGATATTCAGGGGGCAAAACAGGTTAGAGATTGTTATCCTGATGCAATATATATTTTTCTGGTCCCACCTTCCTTTGAAGAATTAGAGAACCGCCTGGAACGCAGGGGTTCAGAGAATAAGGAAAGCAAAAAATTAAGGTTAGAGAATGCCAGACAGGAAATGAAAGAGATTATTAACTATGATTATATTGTGGTTAATGATAATCTGGACAGGGCCGTTGAAAAAATTAAAGATATTATTATCTCAGAACAAAAACAAAAAAGGGGTTGATATTATGATTACTGAACCATCTGCTGAGGATTTACTGGATAAGGTTGATAGTATATATACCCTTGTCATTTTATCTGCCAGAAGAGCCCGTCATATAAATGTTGGCGGGTATAAGCTGCTGGATGTATATAAAAGCAAAAAACCTATCTCAATGAGTCTGGAAGAGATAGCAAAAAGGAAGATAACATACAAGAAAAATCAAAAAGTAAGGGTTAAATAATGGGGAAAAAACAAATTACACTTGGAATTACAGGTGGGGTAGCAGCCTATAAAATGATTCAGGTGGCCAGTGATCTGACCAAAAGTAATTTTAATGTTAAAGTTGTTATGACAAAATCAGCAGCAGAATTTGTAACACCTCTTACTTTTGAGGCTCTAACCGGTAACAAAGTTGAAATGGAATTATTTGCCAGAGATACAGAGATTAAACATATTGAACTGGCCAGGGAAACAGATTTATTGATAATTGCTCCTGCTACAGCAAATATTATTGGTAAGATTGCCCATGGCCTGGCCGATGATCTTTTAACTACACTTGTTCTGGCCAGCAGGTGCCCGGTTCTGGCCGCACCGGCGATGAATGTATATATGTATAATAAACCGGTAGTCCAGGAAAATATTAAACAGCTTAAAAATCTGGGGGTTGAAATCATTGAACCGGATTCTGGTTATCTGGCCTGTGGTGATCAGGGTACTGGCAGGTTACCTGAACCGGCTGTGTTGCATGAATATATCTTAAAAGCTTTGACTCCTGCTTCTTTATCCGGAAAAAAAATTCTTGTCAGTGCTGGACCTACAAGGGAGCCGTTGGATCCGGTCAGATTTATATCAAATTATTCCAGTGGGAAAATGGGTTATGCCCTGGCCCGGAATGCCGTCTACAGGGGGGCTGAGGTTACTCTGGTCAGTGGTCCCATAGGCCTGACACCACCGGCTGGAGTCAAATTTTACGCGGTAGAGACAGCGGTTGATATGGAGGAAACTATCGATGAACTGGCTGAAAGACAGGATATTATAATTATGGCTGCTGCTATTTCGGATTTCAGACCAGAAGTTAGGGAAAAGAAAAAGATCAAGAAAGAGGACAGAACTGGTTTAACACTTTCTTTAAAATCAAACCCGGATATATTAAAAAAACTTGGTAAACAGAAAGGAGAAAACCAGAAGTTGATTGGTTTTGCTCTGGAAACTGAAGATGCTATTAATAATGCCAGAGGCAAGTTAAATAATAAAAATTTAGACCTGATAATAGCTAATAGTGTATCGGCTTTAAATAGTGATTTAAATCAGGTAACGTTTATCAGCAAAAATGAACTAGAAAAACTGGAAACCATGGATAAAAATGAATTAGCCGGAAAAATTCTGGACAGGTTAAGTAGACTATAGGGAGATATTCTCCCTCTTTTTTAGTGCCTTCTAAAATTTTTTATTCCCTTTTAACCATTTTTAAAAGGAGGATGATATTAATTGATCCAGTAGCTTTTACAATCGGTCCATTTTCAATTTACTGGTATGGATTAATCATTGGAATTGCAATTTCGGTCGGTATAGTTCTAGCTTTTCAGGAATGTAAAAGAAGAGGGATTGACCCGGAATTTGTTTTAGATTTTATAATTACAGGAATTCCGGTTGCGATAATCCTGGCCAGACTTTATTATGTTATCTTTAACTGGGAACTTTACCGTGGTAATATCGGGGATATAATTGCTACCTGGCATGGTGGTCTGGCTATTCATGGAGCAATTTTAGGCGGTTTTCTGGTTTTAATTTATTTAAGCCGCAAGCGGGGTATATCTATCTGGCTGGCCGCAGATATCATGGCTCCTTCCCTTATTCTGGGACAGGCTATAGGACGTTGGGGTAATTTTATAAATCAGGAAGCTCACGGTGGGATTGTCAGCAGAGAATTTATCAGTCATTTTCCTGTATTTATACAGAAACAGATGTTTATTGATGGCCATTATTATCATCCAACTTTTTTATATGAATCTATCTGGGATATATTAATATTTCTACTATTGATATTTATCAGGAGAAAGAACTTTATAAAAACGGGTGATATTTTTCTTATTTATGCAGGTGGATATTCGCTGGGGCGATTTTTTATTGAAAATATGAGAACAGATAGTCTGATGTTCGGCCCTTATCAGGTGGCCAGGATAGTCAGCATTATTATATTAGTTATCAGTATAATTATTTTAGTCTGGAACCATCGAAAATCAATTAAAGTTTAGACTCTTACTGCAAATTGACACTACTGGGTGCAATATGCTAAACTTAAGATAATGTTTTGCTGTAATAAGGAAGATGCTGTATAAAATTACATAAAGGGAGGGTGATGATGATAGATAAATATTTATTTACATCAGAATCAGTTACTGAAGGTCATCCCGATAAAGTAGCAGATCAGATATCAGATGCAGTTCTGGACGCTATACTGGCAAAAGACCCCCTGGCAAGAGTTGCCTGTGAAACTTTTGTAACAACTGGTCTGGCTTTGATTTCAGGTGAAATTTCAACAGATTGTTATGTTAATATTACAGAGGTAACCAGAGATACAATCAGAAAAATTGGTTATGACAGGGCAAAATATGGTTTTGACGGTGATACATGTGCTGTTATTACCGCAATCGATGAACAATCTGCAGATATTGCTCTGGGAGTAGATAAAGCCCTGGAAACCAAGACAGGGCAGGAAAATGATCAGTTAGGTGCAGGAGATCAAGGAATCATGTTCGGTTATGCCTGCACAGAGACTGAAGAATTGATGCCGATGCCGATTGTGTCGGCCCACAAACTGGCAAAAAGATTGGCTTTTGTCCGGAAGAATAAAATCCTATCTTATCTTAGACCGGACGGGAAAACTCAGGTCACCGTTGAATACGAAGACGATAAGCCGGTCAGGGTTGATAAAATCCTTATCTCAACTCAGCATCACCCCCGGGTAGAAATAGTTAAAATTCAACGGGATATAAAAGAATATGTTATTGATGAGATTATCCCATCTCAATTAATAGATAGTGATACAGAGATTCTGGTAAATCCTACAGGTCGTTTTGTTATTGGTGGACCTCAGGGAGATACCGGTTTGACAGGACGCAAGATCATTGTGGACACCTATGGGGGGGCTGCCCGTCATGGTGGTGGGGCATTTTCTGGAAAGGATCCGACAAAGGTAGACCGTTCTGCTTCTTATGCCGCCCGTTATGTAGCAAAAAATATTGTGGGTGCCGGGCTGGCAGACCGTTGTGAAGTACAGCTTTCATATGCGATAGGAGTTGCCAGACCTCTATCAATAATGGTTGAAACCTTTGGTACGGGTAATATTAGTGATGGGAGATTAGTAGAATTAATAAAGGAACATTTTGATTTAAGACCAGGTAGCATTATTGAAAACTTCAATCTCCGTAGACCTATCTACAGTCCCCTGGCAAAATATGGTCATTTTGGCCGACTTGATCTTGAATTACCCTGGGAACGTCTGGATAAGGTCGATCTTCTAAAGAAGGAACTGATGGAGTGAAATAAATGAATAATAAGGGACCAATTGAATATCGGAAAATAATCAGGGGGTTTCGTTATGCCATCATCATCAGTCTTGTAATTTCAACTCTGATTATTTTGTTAACTATTGATAGTGATACCCTTAAAGCATTAATAACTGGAATTAAACCGGTTTATTTATTAGTACTGGTTCTGGTTATGTTATTGAACTGGCTTTTTGCCGGGATTAGATTAAAATTTCTTATAAAAACTGTAGGTAATGATATTTCCTTAAAAGACAGTATTACTATATACCTGTCAGGGGCTTTTGTATCCAATGTAACTCCTTTTGCCAGTGGAGGGGGTCCTTTTCAGGTTTATTTTCTCCACAAAAAGGGTGTTAATGTAGGCAAATCATCAACTGTAGTTGTGATTCAGTTTATTCTTAGACTTTTCTTCTTCGGCCTATTAACACCGATTTTTTTAGTATTCTTTAACTGGGCTATATCCCCGGGAGTTATACCGGTTTATTTATTTTATCTTGCTTTTGGATTTGGAATTTTCTTCTCAGCTGGAATTTTAATTCTAATTACTGTCCCCAGAATAATTGATAAGTTAATCGCCAAAATTTTTCAGATAGAAAAGGTCAGAAAATTTATTAAAAATAGTCACCGGGCCAAGAAACTGCTGGTAAGAGGACGGATGGAATTAAGAGAATTTCGTCAATCGCTGGAAATTATGAGTCAGTACAGGGGCCGTTTATTTATGGCTGAAATCCTGACTGTACTTTTATGGGCGATGCTTTTTCTTGTTATCCCCCTGATTTTACTGGGATTTGGGCTGGAACCCTATTTTTTTCGTTCTTATGTGATGCAGACAATTTTTTATCTGGTTTTGCCTTATACACCTTCACCAGGTGCCAGTGGGATCGCTGAAATAGGATTTGCCTCACTTTTTGTTTCATTTATTCCGGCAAATTATATCGGTCTGGTTACATTTGCCTGGCGATTTTTTACTTTTTATTTTGTCTTGATTGTAGGAGGATACTTTGCTTTAAAAGAAATCGGAAAAACCAGGAGTTATGAAAATGAGTGAGTTTTATGCCAGGATTATAGTAGATGTTCCTGTTGATAATGTTGACAGGATTTTTGATTATATTGTACCGGAGGCTTTCAAAGATAGAGTTGAGATCGGCCAGATTGTTAAGATACCCTTTGGTAGTAGAAAGATAAAGGGTTTTATTGTGGGCTTATCTAACCAGACATCTTTAGAAAAAAGTAAACTGAAAGAGATTATGGGAATATATAAAAGGGAGTCTTTTTTTAACGAGAAACAGCTTCATCTTTTTAATTGGATAGCCGATTACTATCAGGCAAACTTAATTAATATAATTAAGATGGCAGTACCAACCGGTATAACCGGGGGGAGGGTCAATAAAAAATTAAGAATATTTTTCCGCATTAATAGTAAAGAAGAAAAGAAAATAAACCGGTTGTTACCGGAAATGATAAAAAAAGCTCCAAAACAATATGAAGTATTAACATTACTGCTTGCTGATGAAATTGACCAACCAACTGCCAGTAATATTGCCGAAATAGCAGATACCTCGACTTCAACCGTCTATACTCTGGAGAAGAAAGGTTTTATTGAGAGATATTATTTTGAAAAGAATAGAAGACCTTTTATGGAAAAAAATCTGGATGAGAGTATACCCTTTACACCAACTGCGGCCCAGAAAGAAGCGATTGATTCAGTCTGTAAAGATGCCAACAGACAGAAACATGCGGTGTTTCTATTACATGGTGTAACAGGTAGTGGTAAAACAGAGGTTTATTTACAGGTGATTGCCAGGGTATTAGAACAGGGGAAAGGAGCAATTGTTCTGGTACCGGAGATATCATTAACCCCGGTCATGGTCAGAAGATTTTATAGCAGATTTGGAGACAAAATAGCAGTATTGCACAGTCATCTTTCTCTGGGTGAGAGGTATGATGAATGGCGGAGAATTAAAGAGGGCAAGGCTAAAATTGTAGTCGGTGCCCGTTCAGCTATCTTTGCACCAGTTCATAATCCGGGTGTAATTATCATTGATGAAGAGCATGAAAATTCCTATAAGCAGGGGAGTTACCCCTATTATCATGCCCGGGAGGTTGCTATTAAAAAAGGGCAACTTTATAATATTCCTGTACTACTTGGTTCTGCTACACCTTCTGTGGAAAGTTTTTATTCTGCGCAAATCGGTGAATTTAAATATCTGGCTTTACCTGAAAGGATAAATAAAATTAACCTACCACCAGTGGAAATTGTAGATATGCGTGATGAATTAAAAGATGGAAATATCTCGATATTTAGCAGGAGTTTACAGCAGGGAATAAAGAAAGCCCTGACTGCTGGTGAGCAGGTTTTATTATTTTTAAATCGCAGGGGTTATTCAAGTTTTGTTCTATGCCGGGAGTGTGGTCATGTAATTAAATGTTCTAATTGTGATATTTCCCTGACCTATCATGCTGAAATTAAAAGATTGAGATGTCATTACTGTGATTTTACCAGAAGAATACCCCGGAAATGTCCGGAATGTGGTAGTAAATACATTAAGGATTTTGGTATAGGTACACAAAGAATTGAGGAAGAAGCAAAAAAGATGTTTCCTGGAGCTTCTGTAGAAAGGATGGATGTTGATACAACTACTACCCGTGGTTCACATCAACGAATCTTGAAAAGGGTTGAATCCGGTAAAACCGATATCCTTGTAGGGACCCAGATGATTGCTAAAGGCCATGATTATCCCAATATCGCGATGGTCGGTGTAATAACAGCTGATACTATCCTGAATTTGCCGGATTTCAGGTCATCTGAAAGGACTTTTCAATTGTTGACCCAGGTAGCAGGTCGGACAGG
>JADQBU010000185.1 GCA_016278435.1 Halanaerobiales bacterium | reverse complement strand
ACGATCTACAAAAAGCGGTGTAAACGAACCAAAAAGAAATACAACTATACTTTCCTTCTATCAGGACTTTTAAGGTGCCCGGAGTGCGGCCATGGCATGGTTATGAACAGGAGCACATACAAGCTAAAAGACGGTACTGTAAGGAGACAACACTACTATGTTTGTGGACAACACCGTTCAAAGGGTAAGGAAGCCTGTCATGCTAATAGTATCAGGAAGGAAGAGGCTGAGGAAGCTGTATTCAAACGAATCGGTGAAGTGTTAGCTGATGACGGGATAATACAGGACCTGGTGGATAAGATTAACGATAAGAGAAAGAGCAGGATTAAACCCCTGGAAGATGAATTGGAGCAGCTTAAAACCAGGGTCGAAAAGGCAAATGAGAAAAAGGAAAAGTATTTTAAGTTATATGAGGAAGGAATCATTGACAGTACCATAATAGCCGATAAAATGAGTGAAGTATCTGAGGAATTGGAGAAACTTGATTCAAGAAAACTTGAAATTGAGGCTGCACTGGAGATAGATAGTTCAACACCTGTTACCTTTGAGATGATTAAAACCGTTCTAAGCAATTTTAAGCAACTGATTGACAGGGTTTCGGATGAACAGGTTAAGAACCTTCTAAGGTTGGTAATCAGGGAAATAACGCTTAATGAAAACCGGGAAATAGATTCCATTAAACTGGCCTTTGATGAAGATGTAAAGGAACATTTCCTTGAGAATAAAAAAGAAAACTCTAATGAGGGGCCCTCATCAACTGAGGGCTCCTCTTCTTGTTTTAGTGTTGCTATTTGAAGACATGATAAAATATGCATTAAACATCTTAATTTAAAATGGATTTCAAATGGCTAAGGTCGAGTTTGAGCTGTCTGATAGCAGTAATGCACCCGTAAAACATATGCTTGTGGGACAAATAATAAGCTGCTTTGACAGGCTTCTGCAAAACAGTTAAAGAGTTTTTGCCCCGAGGTTGGTGGTTAAAACATGACTATGGATAAAAAAATAGATACTATAAAACTTGGCTTTAATGAGAAAGTGCGGCGGCACTTCCTTTAGGAATTTACTGAATGGAAAAAAGGGGATTTCCCATCTCCAAGGAAATCCTCTTTTCAGTTTACTATAATTATTTAAAAAATCTTAAGCTTTTTCTAAAAACTCATAAGAAACAATAGATATATTACTATTATAATCATTATCTTTTAATGTTTTTTTAACTTCTGAAAAATAACCTTTTGGTACTAAAATGGCCTCCACATCTTCAGGTTTAAAATTAAAATCACCAATTTTGCGCCATTCCCTTTCCCTATAGAATGTCTCTTCATCTTTGTCACTAAAGCGTGTTATCTTTATATATGGTTTTAAAAGACCTAATTCACTATCAAGAAATTTATTATACTCTGTGCTTTCATCTAAACCAAACATATAGGAAATTAATTTAAATGCTGAATCATTTTTATCAAAAGCTTTATTCTTATCCAATTTTCGATTTTTATCAGCAGAAATTTTCTTAGGAATTGGAAAGTTATACTTATAATAAAAGACTGGATTAAAACTTCTTTGTATAGCTGTTGAATTAAATCCAATGGCTACTTTACCATAATATTCAGCATGAGAAATTAAATCTTTAAATGGAATATCACAAACACAACAGAAGCTCTCTGTTTTTACATTTCCATGAATCTTCTCTGGAACCCCTGCAAGTAATTTCTGGGATAAAATAATCTTTATTAATGTATTCTTGCTTACTTCTGGAGACTTCGCTTTACCCTTAATCTCAGCTGGCATTGTAACAATATTCCAATCAACATCTGGACTACCAGTAAAATGCCAATATATATTCGAATAGTACCTTTGCATTAAAAAACCTCCAAACCAATATATATAACTATAATTGAATAAAAGAATTGGAAATCCTACCTAAATTTAAAAAAGGGGGTTTCCTACTAAGAATTTTTTGATTACTTAATAACAATATCTCTTATTAATATTTTTTCTCCTACTATTTATCTAATAGTAGCTTCAATCCTATTTTTAAGTCTCTTATATAAGTCTTCTTCATCTTCCCAAATTATAAAATTAAAGTGTTCAATATCAAAGTGAAGATTATTAGGACTTTCTATTATAACATCTTTCCCTGTATCAGCTCTTTTTGCTCTTACCTCTACATCTCCAGTAAACCAACCTTTTTTACAAGTATATATAACAGGCAACCCCAAACCATAAGCAAATCCTGCCTCGTAATATACACCGCCTCTAAATCCAGTTAAGTCAGCAACTAAGAATTTACTTTTTCTAATTTCTGCTATAATCTCATCACAGATATCATTATTATGCTCTTTAGCAGATATTATTAGCGGTTCAAATCCAGAATCTCTAATCGCTTTGCTAATATGATTATTGTAAACTTCCATCATCTGATCTCCAAACCACATTGCAACAAAACATTGTTTTGTATCTATTACTTGTTCATCTTTAATCTCATTAATTTCTGATAAGCCTTCAAGAGTTAACCTATATTTTTCTTTCTCCCCATTGCTTTCTTCATTTTCGAATCCCCGCACTCTTGGTTCATTACATTTAAATATATAATCATTATTTTCTATAGCTTCAATCATATTTTTTAATTCTTCCGAACTCTTTGCATAAGCTATAGCAGTATGCTCATAATTTATACTTACCCATTGATATATATATGTAGTATTTCTTTCGAAATATAACAAAAGTTTGTCAAGCTTTTCTAATACAGTTTTAGGAATCATTGAACTAGATAATATAATATCAATATTCTCACTAGTAATTAAGGGAGCTTCCAACCCAAGTTCATTTAATTCTCTCAGATAACCAGCAATTATATGTTTCTGATCTACTGGAATTGTCTGCACAGAAGATGTCCCTTCCATGTTAATTTTGTAATCCCCACAGTTTTCACAATTAATTATATGGCTTTCTGTTTCAAAGTTATATTTTGAATTTGCTTGTCTACCACAAAAAACACAATCCTCTTTGTATTCTTTTATTTTTATCAATCCCTCCCTCTAATTAAATTAAAATCTTATGAACTTAAAACCCAATTTTTATACACTACTTATGATACGGTTCACCGTTGATAATCTTGAAAGCCCTGTAGACCTGCTCCAGCAGGATCAAGCGTATCATCTGGTGTGTAAAAGTCATATGAGAAAGGGACAAACTGTAATTTGCCGCATTCAAAACCTCTGGGCTCAACCCCAGGGCTCCACCGATAATAAAGGTAATACTGCTGTATCCCTGCAGCTGCAGGTTCTGAATGGATTTAGCCAGTCCGCGGGAAGTCATCGGTTTACCCTTAACATCTAGGGCAATTACATAATTCCCGGCAGGAATCTTTGCTAAAATCTCCCTGCCTTCACGTTCCTTTACCTGCTCAATCTCTCCTCCACTGAGATTATTTCCGATCTTCTCAGCTTTGACTTCGATAATATTAAGATTAACAAAACGTTCCAGCCGCTGATAGAAATCATTTATCCCGGTCTGAATATAGGTTTCTTTTATCTTGCCCACTACTACAATATTAATCTCCATTTTTATATCCTCCCCTTGTAATCAGTTTCTGGAACAATTGGAATCGGTTTAACATCCGGTTCCCTGAAGAAGGAAGGTATAAATATATAGATAATCAAAATACCGATAATTATTAATATTAATAAAAATAATAAAAACTGCAGATTCACTTTAATCCCTCAAATATTATAAATTTTTGTAGGTTTATGCCGGTAAGTATAGTCCAATTTCAGGTCCTCACCGACTTTAAATCCCATTTTCTCCAGATTATTTTTAACAGTAATATAAGCCAGTTTAGGTATATTATTATCTTTACTTAAATGGGCCAGTAGTATTCCCGGACGATTGCTATTAATCAGTTCAGGTAAAAGTGCAGCTGTATCATCATTTGACAAATGGCCTTTTTCCCCCCTGATCCTCTTTTTTAAAAAGTGTGGATAATTACCATTCATTAACATCTCCAGATCATGATTGGACTCGATTACCAGAAAGTTAAGGTTCTTAAGATTCTCCCTGATCTCCGTGGTAATAAACCCGGTATCTGTTGCTATACCGATTTTTTTATGCCCGGAAAAGACAACATATCCAACTGGGTCCCCTGCATCATGAGAAATAGCAAATGGTTTAATCCCGATTCCACCTATCATAAATTCACCGGAAAAGACATTACAGTTGTTTTCATCCAGCTGACCCAGATCATCACTGGCAGCATCCCAGGTTAACTGATTGGCAAATATAGGGATATTATAGCGGCGGGATAAGATGCCGACTCCCTTGATATGGTCCTTATGTTCATGTGTAACTAAAATTGCATCAATCTCATCTGCTTTAACCGAGACCTTGTCCAGTCTCCTCTCCAACTCTTTGCCGCTTAACCCGGCATCTATTAAAATACTGGTTTTACTATCACTAATATATATCGAATTTCCGGAACTCCCACTGGCCAGTACTGAAATTGTCAAAGTCATTCTACCACCTCAAATTATTTAAAGGATTTTGCCTTAATAGAAAGAATATAATAAAATACAGATAAAATCGGGAGGATTTGGTAATGATAAATGTATTAATTGTCGATGATTCTGCTTTTATGCGGCAGGTTTTTAAAAAGAAAATAGAACAGGACCCGGAATTGAATGTCGTAGGAACTGCCCGAAATGGAGCTGATGCCCTGGATAAAATCCCGCTTCTAAAACCGGATGTTATTACTCTTGATATAGAAATGCCCGTTAAGAATGGAATAAATACCCTGCAGGAAATTATGGCCTTGCCTGAACCTATCCCTGTTATAATGGTAAGTGCTCTGGACAACAGAGAAACCGTAATCAAAACCCTGGAAATAGGAGCTTTTGATTTTATCCCTAAGCCATCTGGTTCAATTTCACTTGATATTGATGAGATCTCCGAAGACTTACTGTCCAAAATTAAAGCAGCCACCAATTGTAAAATTAAGAAATCAAATTTGATATCACTTCGAAGCCAGTCACATGAAATTAAAAAATGTCAAAAAAATAATTTTCCGGTTGTTGCTATCGGAAGTTCATCAGGCGGTCCCCGGGCTTTAAAACAGGTTTTTTCAGTTTTCCCGGCAGACTTCCCGGCCGGAATTATCGTCGTCCAGCACATGCCGGCGGGTTTTACTGCTTCTTTTGCCAATCACCTTGATCAGGCTTCCGAAGTCACGGTTAAAGAAGCTGAAGATGGTGATATGATTAAACCCGGACAGGCTTTGATTGCCCCTGGAGGTTACCACCTCGAAATCACTGACAGTGGTAGAACAACTCTGAATAAGAAGCCTACCAAATGGGGTGTCCGTCCCTGTGTAGATTACATGATGATAACCCTGGCCCCTGTTTTTAAAGAACGGTGTATAGGTATAATTCTCACCGGTATGGGCCATGATGGGGCTCAGGGTATGACCGCAATAAAAAAATATAATGGTTATGGAATAGTCGAAGACAGAACAACTGCTCTTGTATATGGCATGCCTTCAAGTACTATCAAGGCTGGTGCTTATGACGAAATAACCCCCCTGGAACAAATACCACACAGGATAATTGACTTAATTGAAAGGAGATACTGATGTCACTTACCTTTGATGAATTTAAAGATGAAGCCACAAAAGTTTTAAATGTTAAACTTGATGGATATAAAATTAAAAGAGTACAGAGACGGACAGACAGCCTCATGCGCCGTCACAATATAAATGATTATTCACAGTGCCTGGAACTTTTAAAAGATGATCCCGAATTTAAAGCAGCATATCTGGGGCATTTTACTATAAACACCTCTGAGTTCTACCGAAATCCAGAAAATTTTAGTTTTCTACAGAAAAAAATACTACCTGAACTCTTTTCTGATAATAAAAAGGTTAAAATCTGGAGCGCTCCCTGTTCTAATGGTTCTGAACCCTACACTATTGCAATTATATTGAATGAATTAAATATAAATCCAGCCAGATATCAAATCCTGGCCAGTGACCTTGACTCCGAAATCCTGGAAGAAGCCAGAAAAGGAATCTATGGCCAGAGCTCACTCAAAAATGTCCCGGGGAATTTACTGGAAAAATATTTCAAACAGATTCCCGGTCAAAGTAAATTTCAACTTGACAGCAAGATTATAGATCAGGTGCAATTTGAGAAAAAAGATCTCATAAATGAATCCTTCCTCCAGAACTGGCAGTTAATTCTCAGCCGCAATTTCTTTATTTATCTGACCAGGGAAATAAAGAAGAAGCTTACCCGGAAGTTCGTTTCTGTGTTAAACCCGGGAGGTTACTTCTTCCTTGGAAATACCGAATTTATTTTTAATTATCAAGAATACGACCTGGAGAAGGTCAACTTTTCTTTTTACAAAAAAACAAATTAATCTTTTTCCAGTTCTTCCTTCCAGCTCAAATGATAGATTAAACTGACTATACCAACAGCCAGGTCCTCATTTCTAACAACTATATCTTTGGGAACATACAATCTAGTAGGAGCAAAATTCCAGATAGAACGGATACCTGCTTCTATTAGTTGGTCAGCTACCTGCTGGGCGGCATTTGCCGGTACGGTTATTATCCCCAGCTTTATGTCATCTTCTTCCACAACTTCTTCTAATTTTTTCATACTCTGGACTGTTATTGATCCCACTTTGTTTCCTATCTTACTTAAATCAGCATCCATAACTGCCGCTATTACCAGGCCCATCTTATGAAAACCAGAATAATTAACTAAAGCCCGGCCTAGATTTCCGGCCCCAACCAGAACTGCCGGCCAATCTTTATTTACACCCAGAATTTTACCAACAGATTTTTTGAGCTGAGTTACATCATAACCTACTCCCCGGCGTCCAAATTCCCCGTAATAAGACAGGTCCTTTCTAACCTGGGTTGAGGGAATACCCAGCTTTCCTCCAAGTTCCTTTGATGAAACAACCTCAACATCTTCAAAGGTAGCCAGTTTATCCAAACACCTGTAATACAAAGGCAGTCTCTCTATCGTTGCTTTTGGTATTGAACTATGGTCCTTCATCCCCACTCCCCCTTATTTTTTCTAAAATTATATTATACAAATTTAAACTAAAAAACCTTTAAAAAATTTTCCAGCAAACTACTAACACCGTTCTTAAATAACCGGCCACCAATTAAGCCTGTCATCGCCTCCAGTCTACTTCTGTCCTTTTCCATCCACATTCGTTTCAAAAATAATTCTATATCCATTTTTCGTTTAATCTTTTTCTGCAGTTGTTCGGGATATTTTTCAATATTCCCCTCTTTTATTGCATTAACAGCAGTCAAGGCTGAAACACAGGCCAGATCAATTCCCCCACCATGAAAAGGTGAAGTAAGTCCTGCGGTATCCCCGATTAACAAAAGATTATCAAAGATTAAATTATCAGGCCTTTTGTTAGGGCAGATACCGGCAGCCCTATCTACTATATTGCCATTTATTTCCTGGGAAATAAGAAATTGATCAAGTTTCCTGTAAAGCTCACTTCCTTTAATTTTTTCATTAGATTCCATATTATAAATTCCCAGTCCCACATTTGCCTCGCCTTTATTACGCGGAAAAATCCAGCCATATCCCGAATTATCTTTCAACATGGCAGCTTTAAAACTCCGATCCAGTGAAGAAAAATCTGATTTAACCCGGCATTGAGCAGTAATTAATGCTTCCTTTAAGTATACATCTTTAAAGTTATAGTACCTGGAAGTAAGAGATGGGACTCCAGATCCATCTAGAATAAAATCAAAATCCCTTTTTATCGAATCTAACTTTTCCAGACTTATTGGATGTTCTTCTAAAATCAACACCCCAGTAGACCGGGCTCTTTCGGCCAGACCTTTCTGCCATTTTTGCCTGTCCAGCATAAATAAATTTAAGTCACTTACATCAATAACATGTTCATTATCAATCTGTATTATCAAATTTTTTACTTTATATCTTACACCGATGTCGGGAGGACTCAGTAATTCCAGGGGATCAAAAAATCCTTCAGCACAATTTATTCTTTCCCCTATCCTGGATTTTTCCCACAATGTTACATCTATACCAAGCCGGGCCCCTTCAATAGCAGCTGTTAACCCGGCCGGCCCTCCTCCAATTATGCCGATTTTGATAAACATTATTATTACTCCTTCTACTTGAACATTTGCCCTCCAATTAGCAATATTAATTCAAAAACAGCTACTTAACTCTACTTCCAGACTTGATATCTCTGGCCACTGTAGTTAAGGAAAGGTTTCCTTCATCATCAGAAGCAGCCAGAATCATACCATTAGATTTTACCCCAAAGATAGTAGCCGGTTCCAGATTGGCAACCATTAATATCTTCCTACCTGATAATTCCTCCGGCTCATAATGTTTTGCTATTCCGGCTACTAACTGCCGCTTTTCTGAGCCCAGATTAACCTGTAATTTGATTAGTTTATCACTACCTTCAATTCTCTCAGCTTCCACAACCTCTGCTACCCTCAGATCCATTTTGGTAAAATCACCAAATGAGATTAGTTCTCTTTCTTCCTCCTTGTTTTTTTCGTTTTCGCTCATTCTCTCTTCCACTCCTTCAAAATATTCATCCATATCTATTCTGGGGAAAATCGGATTCCCTTTCTTAACCTGTCCACCAGGTTGCAATTTGTCCCATTCTTTCAGATCATCCCAACTGGCCTCTGTTACAAGTTCTCTTGCTCCAATCTGTTCCCCTATCTTCGCCGGAGTTTCTACCATAAAAGGTTTCAGTACCCCACCTATAATTCGTAAAGCTTCCAGCAAATTATATAAAACGGTTCCCAGTCTCTCTTTTTTGCTTTCGTCCCGCCCCAGTATCCAGGGTGTAGTCTGGTCAATGTATTTGTTAGTCCTGCGGACAAAATTCCACAGTTCCTCAAGAGCAACTGTATATTTCAATTTTTCCATATTCTGCTCAATGTGGGACAGTGTTTCCAGGCAGAATTCCTTTAACTCCCTGTCAACATCTTCCTCTTCATCTGGTTCAGGAATCACTCCATCGAAGTACTGCTCTACCATACTGACTGTCCTGTTCAGTAGATTTCCCAGATCATTGGCCAGGTCAGAATTTATCCGCTGGATAAGTGCTTCGGTTGAGTAAGTTCCATCTGTACCAAAGGCAACCTCTCGCAAAAGATAATACCTGATAGGATCAACACCGAAATCATCGATCAATATCATCGGATCAACCACATTACCCTTGGATTTTGACATTTTGCCACTCTCTGTTAATAACCAGC
>JADQBU010000080.1 GCA_016278435.1 Halanaerobiales bacterium | reverse complement strand
AGCAGCAGTATCACAGGAGTTCTGTATCTTTCAGCAAAGTTAAAGGCTTTAATGGTCAGATCAAAGGTTTCTTTAACAGAAGAAGGTGTCAGAACAATAATGGGATGATCACCATGGGTACCCCAGCGGGCCTGCATAACATCCCCCTGTGAAGGTGAAGTAGGCAAACCCGTAGAAGGACCAACCCTCTGGACATTAACCACCACACAGGGGGCTTCTATCATAATTCCCAGACCCAGATTTTCCTGTTTGAGAGAAAACCCCGGTCCACTGGTAGCGGTTATCGACTTCAGCCCACTTAACGAAGCACCAATGGTACAGGCCATCCCGGCCAGCTCATCTTCCATCTGAATAAACTTTCCACCCTTTTTCGGCAATTCACGGGCAAACCCCTCAGCAATCTCCGAAGCTGGAGTAATCGGGTAACCCGCAAAAAAACGGGCTCCAGCCATCATCGCCCCTTCAACCACAGCTTCATCTCCCTGCAAAAGCAAAGATTTTTCAACCATCATCATCCACCACCTTTAAGACAAAATCAGGACAGCTCAATTCACAGTTGCCACAACCAATACAATTGTCACCTTTTTCAATGACTATCTTATCTGATACAAGGGCAAACACATCTGTAGGACATACATAAATACAGATCCCACAGGCCTTACACCAGTCAGGATGTATAATCTCAATTTTTCCTTTGACCGCCATCTTATCATACCCCCCGGCTCTATTTAAATTTTATATATTATTACTTTATACTTTTATTTTATTTATCTACTTCCATAATTGATTACGTTTACCTCTAGCATATTTTTTTGTTTTATCGTACAATTTTGTTATGGCCGGAAGATGTCTTTCATAATGTGAAAACCCCCGGAGATCATTAAATCCGGGGGTTGCTCGCTTTCTATATTTTGTTAATATATCTATATTATTACTGACTTTTATCTATGTAGTACTTAAACACGAATTTTAATTAAACCTATCTAGCCCGTATAATTAGGTAAGGTTGGAATCCCATACGGAATTATCAATATCCGGGCCGCTGGTCCTTTCTCCTGTAAAGCTTTGTCAATGGCCTCTGACAACAAATTAAAATTCTTCAGAAATAGCCTTTCTTTAATAGCTTGCGGTAGATCTGATAAGAAATAGATCTGACTCCGCAGATGAATATTGGCAATCCGGGAGGCCTTATGCCGGCCCAGGACAAAGTTAAGTTTCAGTTCTTCTACCAGTTCTTCTGGACTCATACCTCCGATCATGGCATCAGCAAAGTTTTCTTCACCCAGACCATCACTACATTCAGCGGCTACAATGATAATACCCCCATCTTTGACAGCCAGACTGGCATTTTCCATCGCTTTATGGGTCTGGTAGAGGTCGATATCCTTGGGAAAACCACCAGGTGAGATGACGACTATATCAGCCAGTTCATCTATATCCTGCCGGAAATAATTATTAATATATTCAACACCTTCCCGGTGAGCTGCTGTCACATCTCCAGCCACAACCCTGACCAGTTCCTTTTCACTGTTTAAAAGGGCGTTAACAATATAATCTATTCCCACCATTTCCCCTATCTCCTCGATTTCTTCCCGTACCGGATTACCTTCGATTTGACCGCTCCGGGCCAGTGGATCCAGAAAAAGCTGGTGGTTAATTTTGATAGATTCCCGGCTGCAGACCCCGGGAGACAGTGCTTTGGCACCACCACTGAAACCGGCAAAATAATGAAATTCCAGATTACCTGTACAGATCAAAAAATCTGCCTCATTCACCAGCCGTAAAATTTCAACCGGTGTTCCCCTCCTGGTGACTCCAACCTTAACACAATCTTCCGGGTCATGGTCAAGACATTCAACCCTGTCATATACTTCCCTGCCGACCAGTTTCATCTTTTCTTCTTCAGTATGTGGTCGATGAACCCCGAGACCAAAAACAACCTTAATCTGTTCATCTGTAACCCCGGCCTCATTTAATTCATCAATTACCGGAGGTATCAGTAGATAAGACGGGGCCGGTCTTGTTATATCACTGGCCAGAATAACTACTCTATCATCAGGTAAAACAAGTTCTCTCAATCTTTTACTGGCAATAGGATTAGCCAGAGCCCTTTTTACTTCAGCAATAGGGTCGGCAACCTTCTCTGTCTTGCCCGGTTTTAGAGTACCCATATAATTATGCCCGGGAATTTCAACTTCCATTACATCATGACCAAATTTCAAGGATATTTCCATTAACCTGTCTCCCTTCTTTACTTTTTCCAACTTTATTTATCTCACAGATATCTATTCTCCCTCCAGAATAATAACCAGCCTGACAGGGTTTCATTAATCATTTCTCCTGACATATCTCTACCGACTTTGTAGCAATTAAATTACAATTCAGAGCCAGCGGACTGGTCACAATAATATCGCCAATCTCAACCGGAGCTTTAACAGAGAGTCCCTGGACCAACTCCATCAGTTCCCTGATTCTTTCACGGGGAACAGCTTGATCTGTCCTGACACTGACCAGTGGCAAATTACCACCGGTTACCCGGACAGTGCTGGTTAAAACCCTTTCCGGATTGAATAACTCCTTTTCAGCATATTCTTCTCCCCGTTGACAGAGGGCTCCTTCCAGATCGTTGATTTCCTGTTGATTATACTTTACCTGCAGCTGACAGCCATTAGGACAGATAATACAGGTCAGGTTTTCTTCTTTCATTCTACCACAACCTTAACTGCTGCTGGTTGTCCGGCAACCAGGTCCTGTCCGGTCAAAAGTCCATCAGGGCAAGAGATTCTTAGCATCTGTGAGGGATCAACCCGGTAATATTTCTTTTTAAACAGGACCTTATCACCGGCCAAAAATAAAATTTCAACATTTTTTCCCGGTTTCTCTACCCTCAAAGAGAACTCTCCCCTGAAGTCTGGTTTAACAAGCTGGGGTAATATATACTTAATACCGGTTCCTGCTTCCATGTAAATAAAATTCCTGTCTTCTCCTGACCTTTCCCGGGATTCTCTCAATATATATCCGGCGGCCATCACACCTGCCTTTTCAGCCTCATCTGAGACATAGTCAACCACATCATGAATATGCAGTACATTTCCACAGCAGAAAATCCCCGGAACTCCTGTGGAATAACTATCTGTAACCAGAGGTCCCTCTGTTGCCGGATCAAGTTGAATTCCGGCTTCCCGGGAAAGCTCATTTTCCGGGATTAAGCCTACCGATAATATCAATGTATCACACTCTATCCGCTCTTCTGTACCTGGTACTGGTTCCAGCCGGTCGTCTACCCCGGAGACAAGGACGGCCTCTACCCGGTCCTTTCCTTCTACCCTGATTACTGTCTGACTTAATCTCAGGGATATTTTGTAATCCTGCAGACACTGAACAATATTTCTCTGCAGACCGCCGGGGTAGGGCATTAATTCGATGACAGCTTCCACACTGGCTCCTTCCAGGGTTAATCTCCGGGCCATAATCAGACCAATATCACCTGAACCCAGGATAACTGCTCTCTTACCGATCATGATATTGTGAATGTTCATCAGATTCTGGGCCAACCCGGCAGTATAAATCCCGGCCGGTCTTTGACCTGGTAAACCAATTGCTCCGGCACTCCTTTCCCGGCTGCCCATGGCCAGAATAACAGCCTCTGCCCGGATTCTGAAAAGCCCCTGTTTACGGTTACTTACTGTAACAACTTTATCCCGGCTTAACCCGGTAACCAGGCTCCCGGTTAATATCTCAATATTTAATTCTGCTACTTCTTTAATAAACCTATCAATATATTCCGGACCGGTCAGAGCCTGAGAAAACTTATGGAGGCCAAAACCATCATGAATACACTGATTTAAGATTCCACCCGGTCGAGCTTCCCGTTCAATTATCAGGATATCCCTGACACCCTGCCGGTAGGCAGAAATAGCTGCTGCCAGGCCGGCCGGACCCGCTCCAATTATAACCAGGTCCCGTTCTTCTTCACATAGTAAATTACAGGAAAGCAAATCACCAGACATCAAATCACACCCTTTACCTGTCCACTGAATAACCTTGAAGTTCCTCCATTGAGAGTAATATCAGTAAATTCCATCCCGGCTTCCTGCATGATATTAATTATCCTGCTCAAACAGTAGCCCCCCTGGCATCTTCCCATCGTGGCTCTTGTCCTGTATTTAATACCCTTAACGGTCCTGACCCCGAGAGGATTATTCAGAGCTGAAAGAATCTCTCCTTTTGTAATTCCCTCACAGCGGCAAACTACCTCTCCATAATCTGGATTCTCACGGCTTAGTCTAACCTTATCGGTTTCCGGTAGCTCTGAGAAGACAACGTTTGCCTTTCTCGAATCCTGGAAATCATTCTTTCTCCGTAAATTCTCCCGCTGATCGATCATATTAACCACATACCGGGCAATTCCGGGAGCTGAGGTAAGCCCAGGTGACTCTATCCCGATCAAATTTATAAAAGTTTCCCGTGTTGGACTTGCTTTAATGATAAAATCGCCGAACCCACCGCGGGATGGGGGTACAATCTTGCTCCTGATTCCGGCATAACTTCTTATCCTGTCTTTAGCTGAAATCCCGGGAACAAAGTCACGGGCTTCTTTTAATAGCTGTTCTAGTACCGGTACAGTTGTAGAAAAATCATCTCTCTTATCTATGTATTCTGTACTGGGTCCGATTAATATATTACCGTCAACAGTAGGTGTCAGATGAATCCCCAGACCCCCACTATTTAAAGGTGGTACCGGGTAGATTAGCCGCGAGATCAAGTGGGATTTATTATTATCAAGTATGTAATATTCACCACGGTTAGGATAGATCCGATAATTATCTTCCCCGGACATCCGTGCAATCCGGTCAGAATAAAGTCCGGCTGCATTAATTACATAATCAGCCCGATAATCGCCCTGTCCTGTCTGGAGAAGATAACTACTTTCCTTCCATTCAATATCTCTCACAGCAGTATTAAGAAATATCTCCACACCATTCATGACAGCATTTTCAGCACAGGCAATTGACAAGAGATAGGGATTGGTGATAGCACTATCCGGGGAATGCATGGCGGCAACAGCCGCAGAAACATTGGGCTCCATTTTCTTGATATCATCCCACCCTATAATCCTCAGGTCAACACCATTCTCCTGCCCGACATACCGCAGACGGTATAATTCCGGTATCTGTTCCTTATCCCGGGCAATTACCAGTTTACCAACTTTTTTATAGGGAACATCAAGTTCCCGGCAGAAGTCAGCAAAAACACGATTTCCTTCCATACAGACCTCAGCTTTAAGAGAACCTACCGGACAGGTAAAACCGGCATGAACCACACCACTATTGCGGCAGCTTGTTCCCTGACCTACATCAGCATCCTTTTCAAAGAGAGCAATTTTCACCTGGTAGCGGGCCAGCTCCCTGGCTATAGCTGTACCGATTATCCCTGCCCCTATTATCGCTATATCAAAGCTGGGCCTTTGTTTAATCATATTATTTACACCCTTTTCTTAACTGCTTCACAATATTTATTTATCTGGGAATCTTGCTGGCCATGGTCATGGTGATTTCTCTGATTACAATATTTTTACTTCAGCGAAAAACGTTTTAGTTTTAATATTTATATCATTTATAATGGGAAAAATCAAGCAGAAATATAAGTGAGTTATCACCATACTCAATAACCATTCTTTCATTTTACTAAAAATAGAAACCCTCCAAAAAATATAGCCCGGCATTTATGATATGCCGGGTCTTATATAATAAGCTTATTTAATTATTTTGCATAACATCTGTATCCATATCTATCTCTATTAGTAATCATGCACTTTATCTATTTCACTGTCTGGAACGTCAAAGACAGTGTTATGTGGAGGCAGTTTTTCATCATAGAGATAATAAGGAAGCCTGTCATCATAGTTGTTATATCCTGCTCTCTTATTGAACTCCCTTTCAGTCTTGACAATTTCCTTGCCGATCCTGTCGATATCTTCAGGTTTTAAATCCCAACCAAATTTGGCATTGATAATTTTAACCAGAAATTCAAAATCATTGATGACTGGAGGCCGGGCAAATAGACATAACCCCGTATTATCAACCACACTGGCTACCTTTATCTGCAGACTCCTCGACAGTTCAATCTGATTTTCTGGAGTAAGTGGATCCACTGTTTTCCGGGCACCAAAGGCATTACCGGCAGTATGATCAGCACCCATAGCAGAAGTTGCATAGGTAACACCATTACCCTTTAATCCCCGCGGATCATAGGAGGGCATAGCCTGACCTTTAACAGAAGGAACCCTGTCGATACCAAGTACACGGGCAGTTGTTTCAGCACCTTGACCCAGGACTCTACCCAGTGTGGAGCATTTTCCTACCTCTTCCAGTAGTTCCTTAGCTTTAGCAAAATCACCGAGTTTAAACATACCTATATCACTTAACATGGCCAGAGTTGCTCCCATTTCGATAGTATCCAGACCGTAATCATTACACAGATATGTTAACTCACCTATCTCATCCAGGCTATCCAGACCACAGTTGGAACCCAGTAAACCGATAGTTTCATACTGGATACAGGAAGCCATCTCCTTACCATCCTGATCTGGATATATATTCCGGCATCTGATTACACAGCCCGGCATACAGCTCATCGTTGTTTTTCCTTCCCCACCTCTGCCGGTAATCAGTTCATATAATTTATCTCCATCGATTTCATTTATCTCATCAAAATCTCCCCGACTGAAGTTGTTGGTGGGAATAGCTCCCATTCCACTTACAACTGCAGTAATCGAAGCCGTACCATATTTGGCCTGATTCTGTTTGCCGGGATTATCTATCAGGGCTTTATTGAATTTCTTTGCTGCTTTTTTAAATACTTCTTCATCAGCAAGTTTAACGCGTTCAGCCCCGGTATCATCGATAATGATTGCTTTAACACCTTTAGACCCCATTACTGCACCCATACCACCACGGGCAGCTACATTATTTGGTTCACCAGTAATATCACTGACCGACACACCGGCCGCAGCCAGTTTCATCTCTCCAGCCTGGCCGACCGATATTACCCCCGGTTTACCTTTACCTGTATGTTCTTCATTCAACCTGGCAACCAGTTCATAATTACCCAGCATCTTCAAGTCTTCTCTTTCTTCAATCTCTACATTATCCTTATTGATCTTGATAATATAGCAGGTATCCTTTGCCGGTTTACCCTCAATTATCAGGGCGCGGTAGTTTAATTTAGCCAGTTTACTACCGGCAGTTCCACCGGAATTGGCCTCTTTAATCCTTCCTGTAAGAGGGCTCTTGGCCCCTACCGATAACCGGTCAGAACTGGATAAAGTTGTTCCGGCAAGAAGACCAACGGCCATAACCAGTTTATTATATTTACTTAAGGGATTACAGTTAGGTTTAACCTCATCAAGAACTATCCGGGAAGTTAATCCCCTTCCACCAAATTCCAGGTATTTCTCTGGAAGGTCTTCCTTATTAACTTCCATATTACTCATGTTAATGCGAAGAATTTTCTCCAAGATTTATCTCTCCTTCCCTAAAAAAATTTGATATCATACTTATCTGTAGTTTTTTTGAGTTTGCTGATTTCAGCACCTGAAAGCGGGATTCCCTCAGCCAGCCTTTTCTTTTCATTGTTAAATTCTATTTCACCCGGTAGGAAGATCTCTTCCACCCCAGCTGCCTTCTTCGAATTTTTAATATTAATAATCAAGCGGTCCATATCTGTCTTAAACTGCTCAACAGGCCGGAAGCTGGCAATATTAAAGGCGCCGATAAAATGGCTCACATTTGAAGGCCCGGAAAGATCATACATGGATTTAACATTATCCCCGATTCCGGAGCCTGATAAAACACCGGTTAAGATACTTATAATCAGGGCAATGGAATAACCCTTGGGTCCGCCGAAGGGAAGTAAAACTCCATCCAGGGCTTCTTCAGGGTCAGTAGTAGGTTCACCATTTTTATTGAGAGCCCAGCCTTCGGGGATTGACTTATTATTATTGGCAGACCACCTTATCTTGCCGCGGGCAACCATACTTGTAGCCATATCGACTACAACTGGCAATTGTTCACCAGCAGGAATAGCAACCGAAAGTGGATTGGTACCCATCAGAGCTTCTGCCCCACCCCAGGCTGATATTGTCGGCGGTGAATTGGAGATTATAAACCCAATCATATCATGTTCCAGAGCCATCATGGAGAAGTAAGCACCCATACCCAGATGGTTACTGTTCTTAACCCCTACTATACCAATTCCATTATCATCAGCAACATTTATAGCCTTATTTATAGCTTCATAGGTAACTATCTGGCCGAACTTATTCTTCCCATCCATTATAAATACAGTAGATTCCCGGGAATTTAGCTCAACAGAACCTTTTAAATTAATTAAACCCTCCCGGGCTCTCTCTATATAGCCAGGCAGCCTCATTATACCATGTGAATCTACTCCCCGCAAATTAGCCTTGATCAGGGAGTCACTGATTATTTCTGCTTCTTTTTCATCAACCCCGGCCTTGATAAGAACCTGATAACTTAAATCTCTCAATTCCTCATGTTCAAAATGTTTAACATCACTATCCTGCATTATTAAATCCCTCCACAAATTCTATTGCTGAGATTTTTCTACCTGTTCTTCAACATCAGATAATACTGCTGATTGGAATATAAATGAACCCGCTATTAAAATAATTATTATTAAACTAATCGGTCTTGTTACAAAAGAAAGAAATAAGCTCCCCACACTACCGGTGTTGATTAAGGCCTGCCGGAAATTTAATTCAATAATTGGGCCAAGTATTACCCCAAGTATAATCGGGCTTACCGGGAAATTTGCCTTTTCAAGTATAAATCCCAGCAAACCAAAACCTATCATCAAAAAGACATGAGATATATTATTCTGGAGCGCATAAGTCCCGATTACACACAGAATTGCAATAAATGGTAACAAGAACCAGCGAGGCAGACTCAACGCTCTTATCATAACATTACTACCCAACAGACCTACAAAATAAGTAAATAATGTCCCAAAACCAACTAATATTACAATCAGATAAAAATAGTGTTTCTGTGTCAGCATAAATGTAGGACCGGGAATTAACCCATGGACGTAAAAAGAACCGAGAATTACAGCAGTTACAGAGTCTCCAGGTATTCCCAGGGTCAGCATGGTTACCAGGGCTCCACCCATAGCAGAGTTATTGGCCATCTCCGGGGCGGCAACACCTTCATAAGCCCCTTCACCAAATGGTCTAGATGGTTTTTTAATAACCTGTTTAGCTAAACCATAACCTACTAATGAACCTATATCACCACCGGTTCCAGGAATT
>JADQBU010000279.1 GCA_016278435.1 Halanaerobiales bacterium | reverse complement strand
GTTTTTTGCTTTTCTCCTTTTTTTTAACCGGAGCCCATTCAACCTCATAATCCTGAAGATTAAGCGTATTTTTTATTTTACGGTATTTTCTGCTTAGATTACTTCTGGAAGTGCCAAAAACTGCTGCGCAATCTGCCTGACTTTTTTCGCCTTTCATTATATAATTGAGAAGGATATAATAGAGAGCAGCTGACCAACCCACTGCACTGCCGGGAAGTTTGCCCTCTTTCTGTCCATAGAGATAATCATGCCAGAGTTTAAAGAGAGTAGAGGTATATTTAGCTTCAATACCTTCTTTATTTAATTTATCTTTTGTCTGCTGTTCGACTATTTTTAATTTCTCCTGTATTTCCCCCACTTCTACCCCCTCTCTTTCTTGAGTTCATTTAGTAAGTAAACAATTTGACCTGTTTCCTGGTCTTGCTTAATGTTAATTAAATTTAAATTATACTTATTTGAATATTTCCTGTTCATACCACTTACAGTCCCTTTGATCAGCATTCCTCTATAACCCCTGGCTTCCATCTTTTCAGAAAGTTCATCTTCTGTCAGTTGGCCTTCTGTATCCAGAAGCTGCAGAAGTTGCTGTTCCTGCTGTTCCAGTTTTATACCTTTGATATTAAAGTGAGTTTCCTCAGCTTCCGGTTCCTCAGAAAAAATTACAATTACCCGTTCAAAACTTATCTCATCACTTACTTCTGCAATTTTCTGTTTTACTTCTTTCATCAAAAAGGCGCTCACTTTTTGACCCATAGTAGTAATCTGAACTCCATGAATTGAGCCTTTAAACATATCCATAATTTTTCTGGAATCAATATATACCGGATATGCTGATTTAAATGCTTTATTTACCTCCAGGATAAATTCTCTGTCAACAATTTTCATAATCCCTTCCAGATCATAGGAATGTACTTCCCACAGTTTTTTGACTTTACTTTCAGGATTTTTTTCCAAATAATGCTCAATCTGTTTAAGATATTCTTCCTGCTTTAATTTTTCTATATATTTTTTTATGCTGAAACGCAGCTGCTCTCTGACTTTATTTTTATCCAGTGGTATAAAATCTTCATCTGGTTTAAAGCCACAGTTACAGTGTGGTTTATCTTTTAGGTCAGCCTTTGATAATTCTATACTACATTCCGGTAGATAATTATTTTTTATCTGGTTTAATTGTTCTCTTAATGTTTCAGGAATACTGACTTTATCAATGTCTTCCAGCAAGGACAAGGTTTCATACTCTTTTAACTGTTTTACATTATACATGTACTTTTTATATGCACCGAAATACTTCTGATGCTCTTTAATATATTCTTCCTGATATTTATCTTTAACTTTTTCCGCCTCTTTCAGCAATTTCTTTACTTTCCCGGGTTTATTGATAATCTTACCCAGATTGCTAAATTTTTCTTTAATTTCAGATATTTCTTTAAAATCAACTGAAATGGCAGAGAAATAATCAAAACAATTTCTAACCTTAACATCAAGTCTTTCTTCCTTGATTTTCAATATTTCTTTCAACTGTAAATGTTTTTCCTGGAAGATATTAATCTTGGTAAATTTATTGAGAACTGTATGTCTACATCGGTTCAATCCCTCGTATGAATCATCAATATCTTTTAGCTTTTCTACTTCTTCCAGAAAGTTCTTATAATCTTTAACGGCTGATAAACTGGACTTAAAATCTTCAAACTGGTGCAAATCGCCTCCCAGTTCCATCAGTAAATTAGAGGTGAAATCCACTTCTTCCTGTAACTGAGTAAATTTATTGTTAATATTTGCCCAGACCTTATTTTGATTTATTAAGCTTTTACTTTCCTGATAGTCTATTTCAAGGAAGTTCATTATCTCAAGAATTTCATCCCAGACATTGTTATTAACAAGATTACCTTTACTGATACTTATAAGCAGTTCAACTAAATTTGTGCCTCCACCCACCAGATTACGGGAAAAATTACCGGAGTTTAATGTTTCTCCACCTTTGGTACGGGCCCGGCATTCACCATTAGCAATCAAAGCTGAAACTATAATTTCCAGACCTATTTCCTGTATCCCCCAGGGTTTCTGTCTAATCAATTTAGTAATTTGATCAAGTCCGTGCCATTCTCCATCCTCTATCATTGTATTTATTTTATTAAAGATCTTATTTTTCAGTTTAAGTTCATAACGCCCTTTGTTTTTTTCTACTATCCCGAATGGTTCCCCTACATTCATAATTTCATTTGACTGTTCTTTGGCCGCCCGGGGAATAATAAAGTCCCTGATTAATTTATTGGACTGCATTCTGGATACCTTTTTACTGTAGCGAGGATGGTCGGGATACATTTCATCAAGTGAGAATGCTATCATGTATTCAAGCAGGTGATTAAAGGTATTGAACTGCTGCAGGTTTTCTTCCCTCTTATATTTATTAATCATTATCCCGTCTAAATAGCAATTTTCTATCTCAGTACTCAGATCTTCCTGATATTGATTAAATCTAGTTTCTAGCTGCAGTTTTTTCTCTCTTGTTTCATCATCTTTGGGATTATCATATTTATTTAAAAGATTCTCAACAGCAACCATTCTGGTTAGTTTGTATTTCAATTCATCATTAATATTTTCAGGTACCCAGTAGATAATCCTGGTGTCCTCTTCGACAAAGGACTCTATATTTTTAATTTTTTCTTTCTTCCCGGCAAATATAGGAAAACCAATGACCAGAGCAAAATCAGTATCATCTTTTACTGGATCAATTTCTGGAAGGTCCTGAACAGTCTTTAAATTTTTCATTACCGTTATTCCGTAACGTTCTGTGTTACGCCACATAAAACTGTCTAACATTTTAACACGGGAGTTCCATTCAGTTCTGTAGTTAGCAAAAAAATGATTATTGGCATTTATAAACTTCTGAATAGCTAAAGCCAGGTCATTTTCATTAATCAGCTTTGTTTCCTCAATTATTTCCGGCTCAACCTTAACCCCCGAACTCCCGGGATCGATTTCCCAGAGTTGTTCAATCTTTTCACTGTCAGAGTCTTTCGACTGTAAATTAATACCCCGACCGCGTGCTTTCTCATAAATTTCTCTGAGAGTATAATATATTTCTTCATAAACTAAAGATAATCCCATACCAATATCCATATCAACCATAAGTAAATGGGTAATTTCTATGGAATTAAGTGGTTGCTTCCTCAATATGCTATTAATCATTAATGTTTTTATTGCCCTTCTGGCAATTTGACGATCATTTTCAAAATTGGGTCGTGAAATAATATCTTCATATAAATTTTCATAGATATCATAATATTGTTTGAAATTGTCATGGATAATTGAATCTCTAAAAATATCATATAACATATCAGTAGTAATTAACTCTCTGGCATCTTTATTCAGATTATTATTTACTATTTTCCAGCATTCACTAATTGCAACTCTCTGTCTGGAACCAAAACTAGAAAGATACATTAGAGCATTAACAAATTCATAATGAAAGGGATACAACTTAATAAATTTTTTTAGGGTTATATGTTCAACTAACTGAGGAATCTCTTTTTTTAATTCCTGATAGATAAATCTAATTGACTTGCAGTTGCTTTCATCTTTGATTATTATCCTCTTATCAATAATCTCTTCAATATCAGCCTCACTTAAAACAATCTGGTCAAACCTGTCAAAAACCTTCTCTTCTTCATCACTTATATATAAGGATTCATCTATTATAGTGGCTGGATTCTTCTGGACAGCAGCCATTACCCAGATAGGCGAATTTTTTATCCTCTGTCCCAGAGCCTGAATTGTTTCCAGGGCATCGGATTCTTCATTTTTAGCCTTTTTCTTCTGCAGAAATTCTGATAACTCGTCAATAAAGATGACAATCCCATCATAATATTTATCTACATTATCCATAATTTGCTGTAAACCATCTTTAATACTGGGGTATATAATTTCCCGGTATTCCTTCTGAGAAAAAGAACCCCGGGTCTGTCTGTATTTAATAATTATTCTGGCTAGTTCTTTAACATTAAAGGTATCTACTAATTTATCCCATTCTTTTTTACTTGCCCCGCACTCCTCCTCAATAATCCCAAATACCTTTTCCTGCTGCATTAATTCCAGTTCTTTTAGGAACTGTTTAACAATTTTCTCATCATTCTTGATATAAACCTGGTGTCCATCTTTATGTAAAGCTTTTTCAATTTCATCAAATATTTTTACCTGTAGATTGTTTACTTCACTTAAGGTAAAATTAACAGTTAAGAATTTTTTACTCTTTAGTTTAGTTCTATATTCCCTCTGAAATTTCTCAGGAATTCTCTCCCAGTATTTATCATGATGTAGAAGTACTGTTAAAAAGGACATAAAGTGGGATTTACCACTACCATATGCCCCCTGTATCCAGAATCCTTTTCCTTTATCTAGAGTCAAATGGTGAAATACCTGATCAAAACTGTCCTGAAGATTCTCGGTAATAATATAGTTATTGACTATTTCCTCTTGTCTGGAAACAATAGCCTCATCCATGGTTATAACTTCTTCAGGTTGAGCACTGAGTTTGAATAATTCTCGATAGGTACTCATATTATTCCTCCTTTAAAATGTAATCGACTAAACCATCCAGTGTTTTATGAGATAAGACATACTGATTTAGACCACCTGTAGGTTCATAAGCAACCAGATTCTTTTCCCAGGCCATTTTCAGATAAGGTTCCAGCATGGAAGGCTTAATTAACAATAATTTATAAAAATGGGCTTTTTGTCTTAGATGTTCTAATGATGGATTTAAAATTTTAAATCTACTGGCAGCTTTCATTCCCGGGGTATATTCTGCATAAAGTCCGTATAAAAAAGAGTAAATAGAAGGCTCATAATAAGAAACCTTGACATCTTTACCTTCTTCCTGGACTAACCTGAAATCCAGTAAGGCTTTTGTAATTTGACTGGCCGTTTTTACCATAGTAGCTTCCGAATAAGAAATATAAATTTTAATAAATTCTTTAACCTGGGCTCTACTTAAAATATAAGGGCCATCAGTTAATAAACGGGGATAAATTAATTCCAGTACAGTTTTCCTGGCAATTGGTTCTCTATGTAAATAATTCAAATACATCAATTCTCTATTCAACTTCTCACCCTGATAATCAGTCAATCTTACAAGTGGGATTTTATTTATATTTTCTTTTTTGCTAAGTAAGTATCTTTTATGCACCTGTGACCAGCAGGTTTGTCTTGAGAAATCAGAGTTCATATTAAATAACAAAATCTCTTTTAGCTCTTCTGTTGATTCAATATCCCCGGCCAACCGTAAAGTTTCAAGACCTTCATCTACATAAGCACTCTTAGTAATTGATTTATACTCTATCTCTTCCATTTTAACTACCACCTTTCATATGTCTTTTGATGAGTCTGCTAAATCTCCTCTTCTTTCTTTCATCAAAATTGCTTTTTTCCAATAAATCTAGAGTTATCTTACCCAGTTCATGGGCCTTCTCTGAATCCTGTCTATAGATATCAAATAATTTCAGATAAGCATTCAACTGGGCTTCATTATCCCAGCTTTTACTTCCATAATAATTATCAACAATATGAATAAACCGGTTATAATCAGTCTTTATTAAATCCTTGAAAATCTGCGTAGGTGTTTTAAGTACACTTCCCTCAATTAAACTTAATATTTCTTCAATGCTCTTTTCCTTTTTGTCCATTAATAATAAAAATATTTGATTTTTTTTGGCGGAATTATATTCAACCTTTTCCTGTCTGAAGTACTGATATAAATCATCTAATGTAAAAGCCTGTTTTTCAATAATAAATATTAATTCAACATAAGAACGAATGAAAGTCTTTAAATTACGGGTAATTTCATCCCGGGAAGCTGGTAGGTCTTCTGTATTATTATTTTTCAAGAAGTATCTGTTGGACTTTTCCTTGTTAACAATGTTTATTTTCCCTGAATTCCTTAAAATACTTAAAAGAGTGGATTCTGGATTATAGTAATCCCGTGGAGCTAAATAATAAAGAAGGTCCTTAATATCCTTAAAATCCTTTATCTCTTCATAAACACACCAGAGATTATCATGATAAAAACACTGTTCATAGACATACTGCTTTATCTGCTCCATTTTCAGTTGGTCATATTGATTTACTGTTCGTTCAATATTAAAACCACTATTAAAAGGACCTTCCCCTAACCATCTAAAACAGTATGATTTTAGGGCCAGTATTAAAACTTTTTTTATATATTTTTCTTTATTATTACTGGTAATTTCCATAGTACCACCCGTTTTTTAAAGGTTGTTTATCTTTCATCTCAATTATAACACTCTCCCCTGACACCATTATGTCATAGAACAACAGTTCATTCATAATTTTCTAACATTTTTTTCATTTCAAATACTACATCTTCTCTTAGCTTCTCTGGTTTAATTACCTCTACCTCACTGCCAAAACCCAGGACCCACTTTTTGATTTCAGTCATACTACAGGTTTTAACCCTGAATAATAGCTTATCCCCGGGTAGTGACTCAATTTCCTGGGTGGGATGCCAATTAAACTCCTGTACCAGTCGGGCAGCTGTTCCAGTAAATATCAGTTCTACAGTGAACATCTCACCTTTTTCAACCCCCCAGGTAAATTTAAAGTAATTATCCAGCGAAAAATTACCCGGCCTCTCGAATTCCTCTTCCGACATTTCCAGAGTATTCATCCTGTCAATCCGGAAAATCCTGATATTTTCCCTTAAATGACAGTAACCAACTAAATACACAGCCCCATTTTCATATACCAGGCTATAGGGATCAATTTTTCTGAAAACACTGTCTTCCCTGCCCAGGGCATGGTAATCTACTGTAACCGTATATTTATTATTAATTGCTTTTTCAATTAGTCTTATCTCTTCTTGATAGTAGGAAAGGTCAACACCGGCTCTGTGAAGGGAAATAAACTTATCATCCAGATTCTCCAGTACCTGCTGGATTGAACCTGGCAGAGAATTAAGCATCTTGGCCAGTGCTATTTTTAAATCCCCGGGGTAGGGAAAATTATTACCTCCTGCCATTTGCGCGGCCAGGGCCATCGCCAGGGCTTCATCACGGGTGAATTCAGGCGGTGTGAAATTGAAGGTATCCAGAATCTCATAAGTCACTTTATTTTTATCATAATATAGGGGAACCCCCAGTGATTCCAGTATTTGGCGGTCCCGGTGAAAAGTTCTCTCGGAAATACCAAAGAATTCAGCAACATCCCCTGCTTTCCAGCGCCTGGTCTTATCAGATAGAAGTGTTATCATTTTCAAGAGTCTAAAAATCCTCTCATTCTTCATAGATAACCACCTTTAGCATATTTATATTTTTAAGATTAGTCGAATAAACTAGATTTTTGTCAAACTTGTGTTCGCTTCTATTGCAAAAAATATATAACTACTATTATTATAATTATCCAGAAATCATTAAATTCCTTTAAATATTATATGGTAAACTATAATACAATACTTCCTCCATATTATCATCCCTTTAGCAATTTTCTAACATAAGTCCTTATATATAACTTAGATAATTACCGCAATTTTCCTGCCTGTTTATCCCCACGAATATATTGATTTTAACTAAACCCCCAGCAGATTCCAGTAATACAGAAACCAGGCAAAAGCAAGTGGCGCCGCTGTTACAAACGAATAATAAATTCTAAAACCAGGACTGAACAGCCTCTTCCACCAGCATCTGACTATCAGTATTAGTAGAATTAAAGTTAGCACTGTAATTATCCAGGGAATAATCAATAGTGTTCTGAGAGAACCGGGAACCCCGTAAGGAGCTGCTGACAGCTGGACAAAGACCATCATAAATATCATGATAAAAACCAGATTAAGCAGACTCAATATAAACGCTGTCCAGCTCATCAAACGCCCATAACCAGATTTACTGACTTCGACTTTTCTCCTCCTTATCCTGATAAACCTGATTATACCCACAAAAATCATCGTTATGAATATAATAACCGCTATACCCAGAAGCAAATAATTGAAAAAAGGAGTACCATACCAGGGAGTCTTGATTAACACCGAATTCGGGAGCTTTTCATTAGCAGCATATTTTATATTACCCCTATCATCCTCTTTAAAGAAATATAGCCGGGAAAATAGTTCATATCCTATTAACCCGGCATCTAAAGCAAGTAATTTTTTAATAGACTGCAAATCTTCCTGCTTTTTTATTATAACAATTTTATGTTATTTTTATTAAATGATATGGTTAATTCTCAACTCTATCCACCTAATAACAACCTACTGATGCTGTACTGTTAAAGAAAGATCATAGGAAAAAGTATCTCCTGGTTTAATTGTAATTTCAGGAGAATATCTGGTAATTCGATAACCAGGGAAAGCCCCCATTTCGTCTTTATATCCTCTCCCATAAGCCAGGACTTTTACCGTAGTTAACCAATCATAATCCCATTTTAAAGTCAGCAAATCTCCGGATTTCTCATTTCCAATATTTATTACCTGTTTCTCAAGATCATCAGCCGCAATTGAAAATTTTGTTTTCCCCTTAATATTACTCCATTGCCGAACCGGCTGGGGCCAGTTGGTGGTTTTTCCAGAAACACCCAACCAATCATTTTTACTCTCCCCAATTGTCATCTTTTCAGCAGGAAGATCAAGAAAAATGCCTTCTGGAGAACTACCGGGATTAACAACAAATCGATCCCAGTAAGGTATAGTAATATCCTCTTTACCCTGATTTTCGTGGGTTACCTTAATATCAACTGTATTACTGCCTTCTTCCAGACTTAGATATATTTCCGTATATAAATCGGTCTTGAAATCATGGTTATAAAGCTTTACTCTGATCTCTTTTCCCTTTTTAGTTAAAATTTCATATTTAAGAGGGTAAGGTTGAACATCCCGCTGATCCCAGGGACGGGCAAAATATAAACCGCCTAACTCATAGATGGTTTCACTTCCATCTATCATAGGTAGTGTCTTAAAGGTATGATAAATCACTTCATTTCCAGTCTCCTTTAAGATCAAATTAAAGATTACCCTTCCTCGATTTGGAATAGATGTTAATTTTAAAACATCATTTTCCAGGAGTAATATATCAGGATAATCATTTGAACTCTCAAATTCGGCTACCGGTTGAACATGGGTATCACTGGAAACAGAAATATTTGCCGCCCCGGTTATTCCGGAGAACAGAAACAATATTAATAAGAATGTTAAGATACATAGTAACCTTTTCATAATTTAATTGCTCCTTCCATAAACCCTTTAATAAAATAACCGGACAGTGGGATAAAAATAATAAGTAAGGGAACAAAAGTAACAACTGTTCCCGCCAGAAGCTGACCCCATTCAATATACT
>JADQBU010000276.1 GCA_016278435.1 Halanaerobiales bacterium | reverse complement strand
AATACTCCGGTTATTCTTTCTCTGGGGGCAAGAGTGAATGTGCCTATAATTGATGGTGATGCTCTTGGTAGAGCTGCTCCTGAAACCCAGATGACTTCTTTTATAGGACATGGAGTTTCAGTAACCCCCATGCCATTAATTGATTATAAGGGTAATGTAGTTATAGTCAGAGAAGCAAAAGATCCAGTTTACCCTGATCAAATCGGCAGATGGATTGTAACCAGAGGTGGAGGCCTGGGTGCAAATAATCATTATCCTATGAGTGGAAAAAAATTAAAAGAAAGTATTATCCCTGATACAATTTCCTGGGCAATAGATATTGGTAAAAAGGTAATTGAGGTCAGAAAAGATAAGAAAGATGCTGTCAAGGAGTTTAATGAACTAACCTCAGCCTATAATATTTTCCATGGTAAAGTTTCAGAAATCAGTGAAGAAGAAGCAGCAGGATTTTATTTTACTAATATTAAATTAGATGGACTGGGGGAAAATTCCGGGAGTTCCTGTCAACTGACTATAAAAAACGAAACTATGGCCTGCTGGAAAGACGGTCAATTGCAGAGTGTATTTCCAGATCTATTATTAATGCTGGAACCAGAAACAGCCCGGGGAATTATGAGTGTGGAGTTGAAAATGGGATTAGAACTTAAGTTAAGTGCTTTACCATGTCATGCCAGATTGAGAGAAGCTTTGAAACATCCTGCCGGGAAAACTGCTTTTAGTTCAGAACGCTATGGCCAGGATATTGATTTTATTCCTTTAGAAAAGCTTCAGACAAGAGATTAATTTATATTAGGAGATGATAAAGTAGATGAACTCCAGAGAAAGAGTATTAACAGCTTTGAAACATCAGGAACCTGACCGCATCCCCTTTGATCTGGGTGGTACAGTGACGACAGGTATCCACCATATAACTTATAGAAATTTACTCGATTATTTAGGTTATCATAACCTGGAAGTAAATGTAATTGAAATAATTCAACAACTGGCAGATATTCATGATGTTATTTTTGAAAGGTTAAAAGTTGATGTACTGCCTGTCTATGGGGGCTTACCCTCTGAGTGGAATCTGGAAATAAAAGATGATGGCAATCGAACTACTTTTATTGACCAGTGGGGTATAGGCTGGCAGAAACCTAAAGAAAATGGCTTATATTATGATTTAAAATCACATCCTTTTGCAGATATGGAAACACCTCAGGAAGTCGAAAAATATAAATTTCCTAATCCAGAAGATCCAGCCCGTTTTGAAGGGAAAAAGGAGGAAACTCTGAAACTACATGAAAAAACAGGAGCTGCTCTTGCTTTAGCTGGTATTTCGGCAGGTTTTCTGGAAATGGCATACTGGCTCAGGGGTTATGAACAATTATTTATGGATATGGCTTCTGATCATAAAATGTTCGAAGCTATTCTGGAAAAAACCGTTGAACATAAAATCAAATACTGGCAGAAAGCATTAAGGCTCTTTGGTGAAGAAATTGATGTTGTAGTTGAAGCTGATGATTTTGCATCTCAGAATGGAATGATAATGTCACCAGATACTTACCGCAAATTTATTAAACCACGGCAGAAAAGATTATTTGATGCTATAAAAGAGGTAAAAGAAGATGTCTTTATTTTCTACCACTCATGTGGGGCGGTTTCTGATATTATACCGGATATGATTGAGGTGGGAGTTGAAGCTTTAAATCCTGTTCAGGTAAGTGCGGCTAATATGGATTCCAAAAAATTAAAGAAAGAATTTGGTAAAGATATTACCTTCTGGGGTGGTGCTGTTGATACTCAGAATGTATTAAATTCAGGTACACCTGAGGAAGTAAGGGAAGAGGTAAAAAGAAGAATAGATGACTTTGCCCCAGGTGGAGGATTTATTTTTTCTCCTGTTCATAATGTTCAGGCAGATGTTCCTCCTGAAAATTATATGGCAATGTGGGAAACCTGGAATGAATATGGAAAATATTAATTAGTATATTTCGAGGTATATATATCAGTAATTAAGTAAGCAGACTCTAGATATGAAAGGAGAATTTTAATGGGATTTGATACTATTAAAGATAAAGAATTGTATAAAAGTTTAACATTATTTCAACCTACTATGCCTTTTTTAGTTACAACTTTAAATGAAGATAATAGTGTCCATATTGCCCCTTTTGCCTGGGGGACACCTATTTCGCTTTCCCCACCTATGATGTGTCTGGCACTTGGAAACAAAGCTTCTTTTAAATCAGATAGTCTTGTCAATATTGAAAGGACAGGTGAATATGTAGTTAATCTTGTTAACCAGGATCTAACCAGGAAACTGGTTCAGGCTTCCCATGAATATTCAGAAGGGGTCAAGAAATTTGAAAAATTGGAATTTTGCCCAGTTGAATCAAACAAATTAGATACACCTGGTATAAAGGAAGCTCGGGCTCATATAGAATGCCGGGTTAAGTATATAAATGAGACGGGAGACCATAAATTAATTGTTTCAGACATTGTTGCAGCTAGTTTCAACCCCGATTACTATACTGGTAATTTGCTGCTTGATGTAGAAAAGGCAAAGCCAATAATCCATCTTGAGCAATATACTCAGAGTAATGGTCAGATTCATGTATTAATTAATACAAATGGAAACAGGGTATTTGATATTCCCTATCTGGAAAAACTTGATCTGGATACGGGTAATACTGAGATAATATCACTTCTGGATGGTCTGGAAGAAGAGTGTGATACCTAATAATAAAATTCACCAGAATTATCTTGAGTTGAGAAGCAATATAGATTATTTATTCTGACTTTATAGAAAAGAGGTGATAAAAAAAAATATTGATTTTTACTGAAGTGGAAATTTTTATTGGTTATATCAAAAAGGAGGAAAATAATTAATGATTAGAAAACTGTCAATAATTTTAATTTCATTATTAGTATTGTTGAGTCTTTCAATTACAGTCGGAGCAGAAAACTATAAAATAGGTATAAATAATTTTGGCCAGGCCAACTTCTTTGCCCGTATTGGTAGAAATGCAATGGTTGAAGAAGTAAATAAACTTGGAGGAACACCGATACCAACAGTTACTGCAAATGTTCCTGATAGAATAAATGCTATTGAAAACTACATTGCACAGGGTGTAGATGCTATTATTATTCAGGAAGGTGATATTAAGATGGCTGCCCCTGCTCTACAAGAAGCAAAGAGAGCTGGAATATTTATTATATCCATGGGAGCAGGAACAGCTGATTTCGTTGATGTTGTTGTAGAATCTAATGAGTGGGTTATGGGTGCTATGGCTGCAACAGAATTGATGCACAGAATGGATGGTAAAGGTAAAATTGTTGAAATTTATAATGACCTTGGTCAGATGATAAGAATGAGGAAAAAGGAATTACATGCTGTTATCAGTGAATATCCTAAAGTTGAAATAGCTGCAGGCTTCACCTATGCCTGGCCGGATTTTTTCCCGGATGTAAAAGCTAAAATGGAAGCAGTTCTTCAGTCTAATCCCGATATAAGCGGTGTTTTTGCAACATTTGATGGTGCAGGTGTTGCAGCGGCACAGGCTATAAGGGAAGCTGGTTTAGAAGATCAGATTGCTATTGTTGGTATTGATGGAGACCCACAGGCATATAAAGAAATGAGAAAACCTAATAGTCCTTTTAAAGCGACAGTAGCCCAGGATCCAGATACAATGGCGAGAACGGCAGTAAATATGGCTTATAAACTTCTTAATGGTGAGGAAATAACAAGAAGCCATATCTATATTCCTGCCAAATTAGTTACAATTGAAAACTTACCTGAACCCGGAGAGAGATTCCCGGAAGAATAAATAATTTTAAAAAAGGGAAAAAAGGGGGGGCAACTCCCCTTTTTCCTGATTACAGTTGAAGGAGGGAGAGAGATGCCGCTGGATGATTTAAATAATAAGCGCGAGGTACTGTGCACTAATTGTTTAGGAAAAGAATTCAATGGAGTATGGGTTTTAAATGATATTAACATTAATTTAAAAAAAGGAGAAGTACATTCAATAGTGGGTGAAAATGGAGCAGGTAAATCAACCTGTATTAAAATTTTATCAGGAGTTCATTCTCCCAGTGAGGGAGAGATTATATTTAATGGGGAAAAAGTAACATTTAATAATGTTAAAGATAGTGAAAAATCGGGAATACGTACAGTGCATCAGGAGATTAATTTAATACCATTTTTTAATGTTCTTGAAAATATTTTTCTGGGAACAGAGGTCGAAAAAAAGTTTATTGGAATAAATGTTTTAGATAGAGAGAAAATGGCCGAGAAAGCAAGAAAAGTACTTAAAAGACTGGGTGTGAAAATTGACTTATTTGAATATATATATAAGCTAGATGTTTCTCTGCAAAGAATAATACAGATAAGCAAGGTACTTGTTCATAATCCCGAGGTAATAATTTTTGATGAACCAACAACTGCTTTAGCTGAGAGTGAACGAAAGCGTTTGCTTGAAATTATATTAGATCTTAAAAAACAGGATCTGGGAATTATCTTTGTATCTCATAATCTAGAGGAAGTAATGCAAATATCGGATAGGATTACTGTATTTCGTGATGGTGGTAATATGGGAACTATACTTAAAAAAGATGCTACTATTGAAAAAGTTGTTAGTAAGATGATTGGACATAAAAGTTATTCTGATTTTAAAAGAGAGTCATTAACTGGTAGTGGTAAAAACATTTTTGAGGTAAAAAATCTAAGTACAAATAAACTTAAAAATATAAATTTCAAGGTAAATGAAGGTGAAGTAATCGGTATTGCAGGTGTTATGGGAGCTGGGAAAACAGAGATAGCCAAAGCTATTTTTGGTCTTGATTCTGTTGAGTCTGGTGAGTTTTATATAAACAGTAAGGAATATACACCAAATCCCAGTAAATCTGTAGATGAAGGTATAGCTCTGGTGCCTGAAGAAAGGCAGGAGCAGGGACTTGTTTTAAATATGGATGTCAAAAAAAATATCACCCTTTCATATCTTGAACAGTGGAGTAGAGCCAGTGTTATAAATCTGGAGCAGGAAAAAGGTATTGCAAAAAAGATGATTAATCACTTAAAAATAAAGACTACCGGCCCCAGCCAGACGGTTAAGTTTTTAAGTGGAGGAAATCAGCAGAAAGTGGTGGTTGGTAGATGGCTTACAGGAAATTTTTCTCTAGGCATATTTGATGAGCCTACAAAAGGAATAGATGTTAAAGCTAAGGAAGATATATATCATCAGATAGATGAATTAGCGAAAAAAGGTAAGGGGATTTTATTTATGTCTTCTTATTTACCGGAACTAATGATAATTGCTGATAAAATAATTGTCTTAAGGGATGGTAAAATTGTAGATGAATTTAACCCGAAAAATAATACCGAAAAGGAAATAATGATAGCTATGTTAGGGGGAGACCAAAAATGAACAAGGAAACTACCAGTACTATTGAGTGGTCTGATGTTTTAAGAAGGTATGGGACTGTAATTGGGGCTTTATTAATATTTGTTATATTTTCTCTGACAACTGATAGTTTTTGTACTAGCAGGAATTTACTTATGTTATTAAGACAGATGAGTATGTTAACTATAATTGCTTTTGGTTTTACTTTTGTAATGGCTGCTGGAGGATTTGATATGTCAATTGGAAACTCGGCCGGACTAGTTAGTGTAATTTTCGCTATAGTTTTAATGAACACCTCCAATTTCTGGCTGTCTCTGCTGGTTGCTCTGGGTGTAGGACTTATAGTTGGGCTTATTAATGCAGTCCTGGTTGCATACATTGGTTTGCCGGATTTTATAGGTACTTTTGCTGTTGGTTCTATAGCTTATGGTGTTAAAATGTTAGTAACAAAGGGTAATCCGGTTTTCTTTACATCTCCTCCTGCTGTTTTTACGTTTATCGGTCAGGGTTATGTGGGGCCAATTCCCTTTCCTGTTATTTTAATGTTAATATTTTTAGTAATAACTGTATTTGTTCTGAATAGAACTAAACTTGGTAGGAGAATATACGCTATTGGTGGTAATACAACTGCTTCTCTTTATGCAGGAATAAAAGTAAAATGGTACAGGATGATTACTTTTCTTTTATCAGGTTTAAGTGTTTCAATTGCTGCAGTTATTATGACTTCAAGGCTGAATTCAGGTCAGCCCCTGGCTGGAGAGAATTTCCTTCTTGATGTTATAGCAGTTGTGTTTTTAAGTACAACAATGTTTGGTGAGGGTGAACCTACAGCACGTGGTTCCTTTGTAGGTGCACTTATTATAAGTATGCTAAATAATGGATTAACAATGTTAAATGTCCCTTACTATTTCCAATATATCACTAAAGGATTAGTTGTTATATCAGCTGTTATGCTTGCTGTTGTTCTGGGACAGAAATTAAGAGTTAAATTCTAGAAAGCAAAATACTGGGGGGATGATAGAAAATGGTTTTTGATTTTTTCAGTGATACCCAGACCATGCCTACAAACAACATGCTGGAAGCTATGTATAATGCTAAGCTGGGGGATGATGTCAGTCACGCTGACCCCACAGTCAATAAATTAGAGAAACTGGCAGCAGAAAAGGTTGGGAAAGAAGCTGCCTTATTTGTTCCCAGTGGAACTATGGGCAATCTTTTGGCCTTAATGACCCACACCCGGCCCGGAGAGGAGGTTATTCTGGAAGCCGAATCACACATTTATTATTATGAGGTCGGTGGGTTTTCCCGTATTGCAGGTCTTGCCCCCCGACTTGTTCCCGGTGAAAATGGAGTGCTTTCACCTGATGGGGTGAAAAAAGCCCTCAGAGAATCTGACCTCCACTATCCTGATACCTCTTTATTATGTATTGAAAATAGTCATAACCGCGGTGGAGGAACTGTTACTTCCCTGGAACGGACAGAAAAACTATGTGACCTGGCACATGAGCAGGGTTTAAAGGTTCATATTGATGGAGCCCGGATCTTTAATGCAGTTTTATATCTGGGAGTTGACCCGGATAAACTGGTTGCCAGGGCTGACTCGGTCATGTTCTGTCTTTCCAAAGGCCTCAGCGCCCCGGTAGGTTCAATTTTGGCCGGAACAGGAGAATTTGTGGCGAAAGCACGGAAGAACAGGAAACTTGTGGGTGGAGGTATGAGACAGGCTGGTGTTCTGGCTGCTGCCGGGATTATTGCCCTGGAGGAAATGGCAGACAGATTACAGGAAGACCATGATAACGCCCGGTTACTGGCGAGGGGTATCTCCAGTGTAAATGAAATAAATATTAATCTGAAAACTGTACAAACTAATATTGTACAGTTTGACATTACTCCACTGGGTATCTCATCACAGAAATTTGCTGAAAAACTAATAAAAAATGGTGTAAGGGTATCGACCCGACCGCCAGCAGGAATCCGGATGGTTACCAACCGCCATATTTCAGAAAAAGAAGTGGAAAAAGCGGTAAAAACCATTAAACAGGTAGTAGAAGAGATTGAAGAATCAGAGGTGTCGTCTTGATGAAAACCATTTTATGTTATGGTGATTCAAATACCTGGGGATATAATCCGGCCACAGGGACAAGGTATGGTAGAGATAAACGCTGGCCTGGAGTCTTGAGGAATAATCTTGGATCCGAATATCTTGTTATAGAAGAAGGACTCTGTGGAAGAACAACTGTCTGGGATGACCCCATTGAGGGCTTTAAAAGTGGGGAAAAATATCTGATACCCTGTCTCGAGACCCATAAACCAGTAGACCTGGTTGTTTTATTTCTGGGCACAAATGATTTAAAAGGGAGATTTTCCCTGTCCGCAGCCGATATTGCCCAGGGGGCAGGTACTCTAGTAGATATTATTCAGAGAAGCCGGACCGGTCCCGGACAGAGATCACCGGAAATATTACTTCTGGCTCCACCGCCGGTAGGAAAACTATATGATTTTGCGCAGATGTTTACAGGTGCCGAAGATAAATCCAAAAAGCTGGCAGAAGAATACAGGTTAATTGCCAGAGAATATAATTGTAAATATCTTAATACAGCTGAAGTAATTAGAGTAAGTGATTTTGATGGGATTCATCTTGAACTGGATGAACACCGCAAATTGGGAGAGAAGGTAGCCGGGATGATAAGAAATATGTTTGTTTATAACAAGTTATGATTATGGATATTATAGGATAAACTATTCTAAAAAGTGAGGAATTAAATTAATGCAATTAAATATGTCTGATATTAAAAGTATTGCCGGGAAAATTAATGATGAAATGGGGACCGGTACAGAAGAATTCAGAACATTATTTTCTGTTATGCAGGGATATGAAGGAAGTGATATAGGAAAAGCCCTGATTAAAGCCGGAGATGCCCTGGCGGCAGAGACAGAATTTTATTTAAACAGTCTGCTGGGTGATTTAGTAGTTAACGCCGGTCGAAGCATTGCCGGCAAGGAGCTTATCGCTCCAGAAGATTTTCTAACTCTGATTGAGGCAGTTATTTCAGACCTTGAAGAAGTAGAGGAAGGTGAGGAGACCAGAGCTCTATTTGAACTACTGTTACCGGCATTAAAATTGATAAGAACAAAGTTGGAAGCCGGCAAGACACTCCTGCTGGCATTTACAATAGCCTATAAAGATGCAGAAAATAAAATAGATGAATTTATACAGGCCGGTGAATATGATTATAATGGTAGTCCGGTGGTAGTTAAAGACATGGGAGCCACCTTAATTGTATTGGTTTTAAGAGAAATAAGTAAGTACCTGTTATATTAATATCTTATTAAAAGCAATAAAATATGGTCGGGATATTACCTGCTGGGGAGGTTGGACACCTGAAAAGATTTTGTCCGGGGAATATTAAAATATGAGATATCTTGAATCTCCTGCCTGCAAGCAGGGGATTTTGTACTTTTTGACTATTCCTTGAAAAGAGGTATTTGGCCGTTTGTGTAGAATTTTAAATTAACAGGTAATAATTCGTTATAAATCAGGTAGAGGTGTATAAAGAGTGAAACAACCCCCTCCAAAGAACATACATGAGATTCTCGAGAATACAGTAAATGTCCTGGAAGAGAGTAAAAAGGATATATTTGATATTGCTGAATCTTCACGTCAGGAAGTTGCGACTGTCAAAGAAGAACTGGTCACAGTCAACAGGGAGATAAATGAAATAATAGATAAACTGACCCGCCTGGAGAAGGTAAATAAAAAGGCTAGGATTAAACTTATGGAAGTAAGCAGGGATTTTAAACACTGTACTGAAGCAGATATCAAAAAAGCCTATGAGAAGGCAGAGAAAACCTCGGTTGAAATAGCTGTTTTAAATGAAAAGGAAAAACAACTTAAAAGCAGAAGGAGAGGTCTGGAAAAGAGAATAATTAATATGGATAAGATAGTGGAAAGAGCAGAAAACCTG
>JADQBU010000330.1 GCA_016278435.1 Halanaerobiales bacterium | reverse complement strand
GTTTATATTAATTGGTCCACTATATACCTCTACATACCTTATTTCACCATTTGCTAATCGATGTTTGAATTTACAATATTTATTCTTACTATCTTTAGCCTCTTTCATTTCATTTCTTACTTCCATAGCAGATAATGTATTGATATCATGTATTTTCATATTTGTTAAGGTTTTATAATCATAGCCATAGAAATCTACAGCGGCTTTATTGGCTTCTTTGATATTACCACTCTCTGGATCAATAAGCAGCATTATCGTGGCATTATCATAAAACAGACTGCGGTACCTTTCATTTAATTCTTTTAGATTACTTTCTCTTATTAGTTGTTGGGTAATATCCTCAACTGAAATAATCCTTTGCTTCTTATCAGGCAGCAGAGAAACACGTAATAATACATCTTTAATATTATTATCCCTGGTTTTAATCTTTGTCTTATATTTCCCGGGAATATTATCATCCTTTCCTCTATGTATAAAATTATATTCAACCTGATTTTTCATAGTTTCCTCTATTAATTGATGATAATACATCCGATAGACCATTTCACTTCTGCTATAACCTGTAAACTCTTCACATTTTTTATTTGCCTCAATAATCAGACCTTCTTCATCTAATAAAATAATACCTATACCAGAATTATTAAATACTGCCTTATATTTGCCTTCCATTAAACATAAATCTGTAAAATTTTTAACTATATTTAACATATAATTCAAGTAAATCATATCCATCTTATTGATTTTACTTTCCTTAAATTGATTTGATAATCCAATAACTCCAGATAATTTATCCTTCGCATCAAATATAGGGAAATAGAGAACTGATTTAACATGAAAATCATTTAGTATTTTCTTGTAATAACTCAGCTCACTGCTTAGTTCATCAACATCAGATATATATATAAATTTATTTTCCTGCATGATTTTTAAAAATGGTCTAAATTTACTCACATTAAAATATTTCAGTCTATCAATATTTGATTCTACATAATCTTCTTTCCATTCAAAGCTCTCTACTATATACTGGTTCTGTTCATCAAAAGATAAAATTAGGGCTTTTTCAAAGTTCAGTTCCCGTGCTAACTGCTTTAAGAAAGATTGATATTCCATATGTTTCTTTTCTACAATATTATCAAGAGTAGTCACTATTTTCTTTAATCCCATGATATATTTATTTGTCAGATTATCTTCATCTATTTCCATTTCTAAATCATTCACATCATATACATATTTGTCTATTTCTTCGTTATATTGATCAATATACATTTAACCGTCTCCCCAAGATTCAATTATAATTATTTTCATAATTATCTCACAGCTTAGTAAATATATAAATACTAATTGTATATATGAAAAGAGGCCTCAGAGGCCTCTATATTTTATAGAACCTGGCAGTAATAGCAACCCTTAGACCCATAGTTTTGCTTCCCTATTTTCCAATAGGTTTACCAATATTTAATTATTGAAAGATGTAGGACTTTTTTTTATTTTCAGTATACCATCTAATTTGTCGCTTGTAAAGATTTTTCTGTCTTAACAGAAGAATGACTATATTCGATTAGGTCGCATGCATTTGCCTATCATCTTAAGGAGTATGATTTTACCCCTACAATAAGTATTTCATCATTGAAAATATCATTAAGGGCATATAAAACTTTATATTATACTACCAGTTTCATATACAATAAAAAAGCTATTGACCAGGATAAAATTGTCAATAGCCAGGGGCATACCCCCAATAAGTCATATTCTGAAATATATTTTTACTGTTTTTCCAGTTAACAACCTATTCAAAACATTCTACCGGGTCAACTGCATCTTCTCCATTCAATAATTCAAAATATAAAGCAGGTCTTTCTGTTACTCCGGTCTGTCCTATCCGGCCCACTTCCTGGCCTTTCCCGACAACCTCACCTTCTTCTACGGCAGTCCTCTGCAGATGCCCATAAAGGGTTTTCCATTTATTATTATGCTGGATTGTAACAGTTAAACCCTTATACTCATCGTTCCTGACAGAAAGCACCTTACCGGATTCAGCTGCCATCACTATATTTCCCTGATTTCCTGCTATTTCAATACCCTGCTGATACCTCCAGTCCTCGAAAACTGGATGGAAAAACCAGCCTGGCTCCCGAATAACCTCTCCGGAAACAGGCCGTAATAGACTTATTTTATCTGTGTTACTGTCTGCTTGTAGCCGGGTTATATCATAAACAGGGGCAGTAACTACTCCTTCCTCCTGTTCATTTGTTCCTCTTCGATTGGTGTTACCCTGACTTTCTATATTTGCTTTATCTGAACTTGCTGTTGGATTTGTATTACTCCCCGTATTAGCATTACTACTACCAGTATTTCCACCTGCATTTCCCTGATTCACTGTATTACCAGGATTATTGCCTGTATTTCCTAAATTTTCTGGATTACTGACTGTTACCCGGTTACTACTTTCAGCTTTAGACTGACCAGGACTGTCCAGTTCTTCTACATCTAAACTCAAACTCTGCTCGTTTAGCTGCAGTGAATTTGAACCGGTATCTGCCTGTTTCTGTACATCTGGTTCAATCGTTATATTGGGATATTCAGTACTACTGTTATAAATAGCTATCCCTATACCGATCAACAGGCAGAAAGTTATAATAATTGGGATAGTTTTCCGTCTGTTTTTCTTCTTGACAATTTTACTCCCGATATCCTTCAACTGTAATTTTATCTTATCTTTATCAACTTTAAAAAAATAAAATTTATCCTCTTTATTACCGTTATTATTATTATTTCCCATAATATGTCCACCTCCATAAAATATTCTTTCCAGAAATGGAACATATTATACATAATTTACCTTATTTTATCTTATTATAACTAACTATTTCTACACCCTGATAAAAATGCCTGATAATCTGTTTATAATTATAACCATGGCGGGCATATCCATCTGCCCCATCCTGACTCATACCAACTCCGTGACCATTACCATAAACTGTAAATAATACCTGCTCACCTGAAGTCTTTATTTCAAACAAGGTTGAAGAAAGATTAAGTTTACTACGAATTTCTCTACCTGTATAGGTATTATCTCCAATTTGTATCTTGAGTACCCGTCCAGACTGGCTCAATTCAAGAATTTCTATCTTCTTATTTTTAATCTCAGTTCCCAGTTCCTGGCTTAACTCTGAAAAAGAAAATCTTTTATTATGTAAATAATTATTACGGCCGTTCTTATCATAGGGACTTTCTACACTTTTTAAATAGGGGACATCCTCACTCCAGACAACTCCCCCATCTTCAGTTTTTCCCCCACTATTACTATGGTATACTGCATCGATCAGCTGGTTGTTATATACAATTACTTCACCTTTAGTATCCTCAACAGCATTTGTTATCCGGGACCAGTAATAGAAATAGGGAAGAAAACCCCATCTATCCTTCATCTCCTTTTCAGAAATCCAGGCCTGACAGCAGTGGTAATCAGTACATATATCAGCTCCGGGGTGTTTCTCAGATGATGCCTCAATCTTTTTTAAGGTGTAGGTTCTGGCAGCTACAGCCTGGGCTTTTAACGCTTCCATTTTATAGGTTGCAGGCATCTCTGCTGCTACAACACCCTTCAAATAATCACTTAACTCCATGGTAACTACCTTGTCTTCCCTGTAATTATAAACCCGAATTACTTCAGGCCCTTCCTGTTTCTGAAAAAACAAAAATCCCTTGAGCATAACCAGGGGAATAACAATTAATATTATAAATATAAATAATATCAGATATCCTATTTTATTCAATGAAATCACTCCTCTAAAATATATCTATGACATACTTTAGAGGAGTATAACAATTACTTAATCTATTTTTTTAATTTTTGCTCCCAGGCTTGCCAGTTTACCACTTATATTTTCATAGCCGCGTTCAATGTGATAAATATCAGTGATTTCAGTCTGGCCTTCAGCTGCCAGTCCAGCCAGTATCAATGCTGCCCCGGCTCTAAGGTCAGTTGCAGTCACCTCTGCACCTGTTAGTCTACTTGGTTTTATCAGGGCACTGTGTCCATCGATCTTGATATCGGCCCCCATTCTCTTTAATTCGTCTACATGCATAAAGCGGTTCTCCCAGACAGTCTCATTGACCAGACTGGTTCCATCTGCCTGGGTTAATAAAACCATCATCTGTGACTGTAGGTCAGTCGGAAAACCGGGATAGGGAAGAGTTTTAATATCAACTGTTTTTAATTTATCTACTCCCTTAACCCTGACTCCTGAAATATCCTCTTCCAGAATTACTTCCATTTCTTTTAACTTGGCAATCAGCGGTTTTATATGTTCAGATAACACATTTTTAACATAAACATCACCGCCGGTCAGGGCAGATGCAATCATAAAAGTACCGGCTTCAATCCGATCTGGAATGATACGGTGTTCTGCACCCTCCAGTCGCTCAATTCCATTAATTTTGATAATATCAGTACCTACGCCCTTAATATCAGCACCCATAACTGTTAAGTAGTTTGCCAGGTCTACTATCTCGGGCTCCCGGGCTGCATTTTCAATTATTGTCCGCCCTTCAGCCAGAGTTGCAGCCAGCATAATATTGATCGTGGCTCCAACACTGGGATAATCCAGATAAATGCGGTTTCCTGCTAATTTATCGGCTTTAACATCAACAACCCCATGGTCGAGTGAAACCTCGGCCCCCAGGGCTTTAAACCCTTTTAAATGCAGATCTATGGGGCGGTTGCCGATATTACAACCTCCTGGTAGACTTGTTCTGGCCCGGTGATTTTTTGAAAGCAAAACACCAAGGATATAATATGATGCCCTTAATTTCCTGGCTAAATCATGGTCGGCTTCCTGTATATTCAGGGACCCTGGATCGATGAAGATTTCCTTGCCTTCCCGTTGAACAGTAGCACCCATCTTCCGCATAATTGTACATAAATTAGTTACATCTCTCAGTTGGGGTATATCCAACAATCTACTGGGAGTATCTGCCAGCAGTGATGCCGCAAGTATCGGTAAAGCTGCATTTTTTGCTCCACTAACTTTAACTTTTCCATGTAAAGGTGTTTGACCGTTTATAAGAAATTTACCCACCTTTAAAAGCCCCTTTCTATTCCACCTTTAAAGGTAATACAAATATATTATATTCACATATTAGTATTTCGTGAAAAATATTTAAACTCCTTTAAATATTATCAGATATAACCCTTATTTTCAACACTACTTCTCTACCATTATTCACCATTATTTTCTTTAACTGCTTTATCGCTGACAACTACCAATCCCACATTACCTTTGAAGTCAGGAGAATCAACTCTTTTGAATCTGATATTATTTTCACGGGCCAGTTTGATATAATCGTGAGCATATTTTAGTTCAATCTTCCTATCTACTACCAGTGTATGGGCTCGCTTATCTTTAAGAGCCTCTTCGATTTCCGGATAGGTACCTTCTTCCAGAACCTGGTCATGGGAAAGATAGTGAATAACACGTTCCCTGAACTCACCCAGATATCTATTCTTCTCTTCTTTTTTTATTTCGGGTTCTCCATAAATTCCCTGTTTAACTTTTTCTTCCAGTTCACTATTCTCCTTATTCATTACAATCACCCACAGTTAAAATAGCTTTACTATTCTATTTATAATCTTATAATTTAAATCTGGATAATACTTTCACTATATAGTATTAACAAAATACCTACCTTGTTACTCAAAAAAAAGCCCCTTTACCGGGGCAGTTTTTATCTTTTCCCTGCTGCTTTTAACCTGGCCAGGGCTCTCTCCAGGGCAAATTTTGCTCTGGGAGTATCGACATCTTTATCTTCACTTTCCAGCCTTTTTTCAGCCCTTTCCAGAGCAGCCTCAGCCCTTCCCACATCGATTTCTTCCGGTAATTCTGCTGTAGCCACAACCACATTAATCTGGGTTGGCTTGACTTCCATAAAGCCCTTACTGATCGAAATAAAAGTCTGATCATTATCAATCCTTATCCTCAACACACCGGTTTTCAGAGCAGTTACCATGGGTGCATGGCGGGGCAGAATACCAATTAAGCCGTCGATAGCCGGAGCTTCTAATACATTAATTTTTTCACGATAAACTGTTTTTTCTGGAGTTACTATATCAAGTTTAACTTTTGCAGCCATCATTTATTCACCTGCTTCAAGCTTTTTCGCTTTTTCAACAGCTTCCTCTATGGAACCAACCATATAAAAAGCTTCCTCAGGTAGTTTGTCATGCTTTCCATCCAGTATCTCTTTAAAACCCTGGATAGTATCATCCAATTCTACATATTTACCCGGGGTACCAGTAAACTGTTCAGCCACAAAAAATGGTTGGGAGAGGAATCTCTCAATCCTGCGGGCCCGGTTAACAATAATTTTATCCTCTTCCGATAATTCATCCATACCCAGAATTGCTATGATATCCTGAAGTTCCTTATATTCCTGTAGTACCTCCTGTACCCTTCTGGCTATTTTATAATGCTCTTCCCCTATTACCCGGGGGTCAAGAATGGATGAAGTTGAATCAAGGGGGTCAACTGCCGGGTATATCCCCTTTTCCACAATCGACCTCGATAAAACCGTAGTGGCATCCAGATGAGCAAAGGTTGTAGCCGGTGCCGGGTCAGTCAGGTCATCTGCAGGAACATAAATAGCCTGTACTGAAGTAATTGAACCCTTCCTTGTCGATGTAATTCTCTCCTGCAGCATTCCTACATCATGGGCAAGTGTCGGCTGATAACCAACAGCAGAAGGCATCCTGCCCAGCAGAGCCGAAACCTCTGAACCAGCCTGAATAAAACGGAAGATGTTATCGATAAACAGAAGAACATCCTGTCCCTCTTCATCCCGGAAATATTCAGCCATTGTCAGAGCAGAAAGACCAACTCTCATCCTGGCTCCCGGTGGTTCGTTCATCTGGCCAAAGACCATAGCCACCTTCTCCATAACCCCTGACTCCGTCATCTCAATCATTAAGTCATTACCTTCTCTGGTTCTTTCACCAACACCACCAAAGACAGAATAACCACCATGTTCTGTAGCAATATTATTAATCAATTCCATAATTAGAACTGTTTTGCCTACTCCAGCACCCCCGAAGAGGCCGACTTTCCCACCACGGGCATAAGGTGCCAGTAAATCTATAACCTTGATTCCGGTTTCAAAAATCTCGGTAGTAGTTTCCTGTTCTTCATAACTGGGTGCATCCCGGTGAATGGGCATCCGCTCTTCTGTCTCGACCGGGCCTTTTTTATCGATAGTCTCACCGAGGACATTGAAAATCCTGCCCAGCACCTTGTCCCCAACCGGTACACTGATTGGCTGACCCTGGTCCCGGGCCTCCATACCGCGGACAAGTCCATCTGTTGAAGACATAGCTACACAGCGAACCCTGTTATCACCCAGCTGCTGCATAACTTCTACAATTAAATCTTCTTCTTCATCTTTACCCTTGATAACTGAAACAGCATTATATATTTCCGGCAATTCACCCCCGGGGAACTCCAGGTCAACTACCGGTCCAATTACCTGTATTACCCGGCCAACATTCTGTGTCTCACTCACAAAAATTCCTCCTTTACCTGGATTCAATTCTGATTTAGATCTCAATATTTATTCCAGGGCTTCAGCTCCACCAACAATCTCTGTAATTTCCTTAGTAATCTCAGCCTGGCGGGCCCTGTTATAAGAGAGTGTTAATTCATCAATCATTTCACTGGCATTATCTGTTGCTGAATCCATGGCAGTCATTCTGGAACCAAATTCACTTGCCTTGGCTTCCAACAGGGCTGAATAAAGAACATTTTCAATATATTGTGGGAGCAAGATATCGAGGACCTCCTTTGGTGAGGGTTCATAGATATAATCAACCTGGAATTTTTCTTCCCCCTCTTCATCTGGTCTTGAAATCTGAACTTCCTCCCCCTCAATCTCCGGTTCTACCGGTAAAATATTAATCGTTTTAACAGTCTGACTGATGGCGGAATTAAAATGGGTATAGATCAGATAGACCCCATCTACTATCCCTTCTGTGAAAAGGGAGATTACCTCATCCGCAATTTTACTGGCAAATTCAAAATCAGGATAATCATCAATCTTGACATACTCAGATATAATATTATAGTTTCTGCGCCGGAAATAATCCCGGACCTTCTTACCGATTAAAAGTAAGCTTATATCTTTATTTCCCTCAGTACATTCTTCAACCCTGTCAATAATATTATTATTATAGGCTCCACATAAACCGCGGTCGCCATTAATAGCGATATAAAGAGGATTTTCAACCTCCCTTTCAATCAACAGGGGATGTTCTTTTAGATCACCGGAATATTTTACAACATCAGCCAGAATCGTTCTGGTCTTAATAAAAAACGGACGGGCTGCCTCTGCTTTTTTCTGTGAATTTCTCAGCTTAGCAGCAGCAACCATCTTCATTGCCCGGGTGATCTTCTGTGTATTTTTAACACTGTTAATACGACGCTTTATATCTCGCATCGTCTCCATAGGACTCACCTCAATTCAAAAATTACTCTTCGGTGCTGCCAACTATACTTGATTCAATCACTGCAAAGGTTTTCTTGAACTCCTTGATTGCCTCTTTTAATAATTCTTCAATCTCATCTGTAAGTTTCTCTTCTTCCTGGATCTTTTCACCTATTTCAGGATGGTTAGCATCCAGATAGTTTAAAAACTCATTTTCAAAACGCTCAATATTATCAACAGGTATATCATCGAGAAAACCTCTAACGGCAGTGTAAATAATCATTATCTGATCTTCTACAGTCATCGGTTCATACTGGGGCTGTTTTAAGATCTCAACAATCCTTTCCCCTCTATTCAGTTTTCTCTTAGTAGCCTGATCCAGGTCAGAACCAAACTGGGAAAAAGCCTCCAGTTCCCGGTACTGAGATAGATCCAATCTCAGGGTTCCAGCTACACTCTTCATGGCTTTAATCTGAGCATCTCCACCAACCCTGGAAACAGAGATCCCAACATTAATAGCCGGTCTTACACCACTGAAGAAGAGTTCACTCTCGAGATAAATCTGACCGTCAGTAATAGAAATAACATTAGTAGGAATATAGGCTGAAACATCTCCAGCCTTGGTCTCAATAATTGGCAGGGCAGTTAATGAACCCCCACCCATTTCGTCACTCAGTTTAGCTGCCCTTTCCAGCAGACGTGAATGAAGATAAAATACATCTCCGGGATAAGCTTCACGTCCGGGAGGACGCCGCAGAAGCAGTGACATAGCCCGGTAAGCTTCAGCATGTTTTGATAGATCATCATAAATAATTAGAACGTCACGATCTTCTTCATACATAAAATATTCACCAATTGCACAGCCGGCATAGGGTGCAATATATCT
>JADQBU010000070.1 GCA_016278435.1 Halanaerobiales bacterium | reverse complement strand
GAGAAGAATATTGACTTTTATTAAACCGGGGAAACCCGGTTTTAATTTTGCCATAGTTTACCGGCAGGAATATATTGTAGTTTATTGAATAAATAAGATTAGTAGAAAGAATATATAACGAATTAGGGTGGTAACTATCTTGCCGTCTAAATACAGAGAATACTTGAAATTTATATTAATATTAACCGTTATTATGTTGTTGCCCGGGATTTTATCGGATTATTCAGTCCGGGCTCAAACCAGTCCCTATACCCTGGATGCTTTAGATATAAATTATAATTATCAAGATGATAAGATCTATGCTGAAGGGGATGTGGTCTTTAAAAGCGGTGATTTATTGATCAGGGCTTCCACTCTTGTTGTCGATCTGACAAAAGAGATGGCAGTTGGTGATGATGTAACCCTGGAAAGTGATAAACACCAGCTCAAGGGTAAACACCTGGAATATAACTATATAGAAGGAACCGGCAGCTTTTATGGAGCTGAAACCCGGCTCGATGAGTTAAAGTTTAAAGGTAAAGTGATAAACATCGTCGAAGGCCAGGAATATCTATATCAGATAGATGGGGCAGTTTTTACACCCTGTATCTTGCCTGAACCTCATTATCAGTTTCACTCGGCTTCTATATTTATCTATCCTGGAGACCGGGTAGTTGGCAAGAATATTAAGTTTTACTGGGGCAATTTACCTATTTTCTGGCTGCCGTATTATGTTGTAGAATATCAGGAGACAAAATCCGGTGGCAAACTGGTCGATGCTACTCCGATCCCTCACCTGGGTTACAACTCTAAGGATGGCCTGACAGTTGAATTTGATTACCCTTATGAGTTAAATGAGAACTCAAAGGGAAAGATTTATTTTAATACCAATCTTAAGGATGGAAGAGAGGTCAGGCTTGATAACACCTATAATATAAGACAGAATTTAACTTTGAAAAGTGGATATGTTTATGATAAGGTAATTTCAGAAGAAGAAGATATTGAGATAAATGAGATGTTTTCTTCTACCCTGAATTATCAAATAAATGATCAGTTCAGTGCCAGGGGTCTGGTCAGGTACGGTCGGGATGAAGATGATGGTATTACCGATATTACCCGCTTGGCCGGGGTGGATCTCAATTACCGGCAGGCGGAAGTATATCTGAAGACCGGTCTGTACTATGATTTCTATAAGGAACAGCGGCAGGAGGAGATTACTCTTGCTTACCGTCCAGAAATTTATAATATAAAGTTTTACCAGAAGTATCTTGATGAAGAACTGGACAATCAGTCATATAGCCTAAATAATACTACAGGGGCTGTGAGATGGAATCTGACCTATCGGGATGGGTATGATACAGATTATCTGCCCTATCTGAAAGTAAAGCTCCCTTCTTATTATAATATTAGCTCTGACCTGGAAGCGGGTCGGGTAGGTACAGATGAAATTACCCTGGATAAAGCCCGGATTAAACTGGCTTATACCCAACCCATCACCATCAACGACAACTTTTCACTCAAGATGAGCGGCGGCTATACCTCAAACCTCTATAACTGGCCGGTTACTGAAAGTTACCAGATATATAAGACCGGTATAAAGGGTAATTACGAGCAGCAGCTAAGTGACAAAATTGATCTGGGGGGAGAGCTGTCCTGGGCCAGTACCACTACCAGCGGTAATTATCTCCTGGAAGCTGATGAGGTAGATACGAAAAAGGAGATAGGGACCGGGATTGAACTGAGGTTTGCTACTCCGGAACCGCAGTCAGCCTGGATTCTTGCTAATAGCAACAGTTACAGGCTTGATACCGGTGAATGGGAAGAGGTTTTGTTGGAGGTAACCCGGCAAAAAGATTGTTACAGTTTGAGTTTTGGCTATGATTTTATCGATAAATTTTTCTCTTTTGCTATAAATCTGTAAATATTTGCAGGAATATATTATTTTAATCAGAATTAAATAATATAAGCAGATAAGGAGAGATAAAATTGCGCAAAGCTTATATTATTTTGGTTTTGGTGATAATATTCACACTTGTTCTATCTTTTGCCTGTTCTGCTGTTGACGGCACTATCAGTGGAAAACTGGAGTCCGGGGATAAAAGTTATACTGATTTAAGTGGGAAATACGGAGAAGAAGAGTTGCTCGACAGATATTTCTACCGGCGCTACTGGCTTAAATATAAGCAGAAACTCGAGGATGGGGATTACTACTATCTAAAAGTCCAGTATTACCGGAAAGAATACGAAAATGAGACAGATTATGATAACTTGAGCCTGAAACTCGACGGTAACTATACTTTTTATCCCGGGGAAAAAGTTAGAAATAAGCTGATAATGACTTTGAAAAATAAGGATTATTTTCATGCCTTATACAGGTCTTACAATGCTCTGAAATTGAAATACCAGGTCGATTATGATTACAGCCAGGAGAGTGATTATACTATTTATCTACAGAGGCAGTGGAATAATTGTTTAAACCATAATTATAATGATAATATTAAGGACAGGCTATCAGTAAAATGGGAGTATGAGCTTAACGACAATTTTGATATAAATACAACCTATCAGGTAGAGGAGCAGCTTTACAGGGCTACTTCTGAACGGAGCAATAAATATAGCCAGAAGGTTTCTTTAGGGTTTAAGTATGATTTATAACAAATTTTTACTGAATAGAAGGATTCTTTGTCCTTTTTATTGAATAATAGTTTAGAGAAAATAGAGGGAGGACGACCAGGTGAAATATTCCCTGCATGATAATGCGATAGTAGCACCTGAAGCCAGAATTGGAGAAGGAGTAGAAATAGGACCTTACAGTGTAATTGGACCCCATGTTGAGATTGGAGCCGGGACCAGGATTGGTTCCTATGTTCAGATTGACGGCTGGACCAAAATAGGAGAAAATAATAATATCTGTAATAGTGTGTCACTGGGTCTACCTCCGCAGAATCTGGATTATGATGGTGGAAAGACACACCTTTTTATCGGAAATAATAATGTTGTCAGGGAATTTGTTACTATTCACCGGGGTACAGGTAACACTGGTGGTGAGACCAGGCTGGGGAATAATAATTTATTGATGGTTTATTCTCATGTTGCCCATGACTGCCACCTGGGTAATAATATAGTGCTTTCTGATTCAGCAAACCTGGCCGGACATGTTTATGTAGATGACTATGCCTACTTATCCAGACTGGTAGGTATTCACCAGTTTGTAAAGATCGGGCGGCTGGCCATGGTAGAAAGCCATTCAAAATTAATTAAAGATCTTCCACCCTTTATCAAGGCCCGGGGTCATCCGGCCCAGGTAGAGGGAGTAAATATGGTGGGGTTGAGAAGATATGGGCTGCCCGGTGCTCTGAAAGAGGAGATCAAAAAAGCCTATAAACTATTATATGAATCAGGATTGAATATAAGTCAGGCTATTGAAGAGATGGACCAGAATTTGCAGACCAGTAATGAGATTGAGTATTTTATAAACTTTCTTAAAAGCAGTACCAGGGGTATCTGTAGAAGATAAAGGAGGATAAGTGGTGGAAAAGATAAAGGTTGGTGTAATTGGTGTTGGCAGCATGGGCAAAAATCATGTCCGCTCTTATGCGGCATTAAAACATAAATGTGAACTGGTTGGGGTTTTTGATATCGATCAAAATTTGAGCCGGGAAGTTGCTCAGAGTTATGGTGTAAAGTCATTTCCCACGGGTTGGAAACTGATGGAGGAAGTTGATGCAATTAATATTGCGACTCCTACTACAACCCATTATGAAATTGCTCTGAGGGCTCTAAACCGGGGATTAAATGTCTTGATAGAAAAACCTATTACCAGTCATATAGAGGAAGCTCAGACCCTGCTGAAGGTGGCAAAAAAGAAGAACCTCATCGTTCAGGTAGGCCATATAGAGCGGTTTAATCCGGCCATAAAGGCCTTGCCCGGGGTTCTCAAGGATAAAGAGATAATAGCCCTGGATGTTCAGCGAATGGGCCCCTATGACCCCAGGATAGGCGATACTGATGTCGTCCAGGATTTAATGATTCATGATATAGATGTTGTTAATTCTATTATCCCCTCCTCGATTGAAGGGATAACAGCCTTTGGCCGCCGGGTAAAGTCGAACCAGCATATGGACTATGCCGTGGCCAACCTGATTATGAAAAATGGTATTATTGCTACCTTAACTGCCAGCCGTGCTACTCACAAAAAAGTGAGAAAAATGGCCATTACCACCCTTAATTCCTATATAGAACTGGATTATCTCCAGAGGAAAATTACAATTACCCAGCGGGGAGGATTAATGGCTGGAGCCGGAGATTACCAGCAGGAAAATGAACTGGAAGAGATTTATAGTAATGAAGAGGAACCCCTGAAACTACAGCTGGCCCATTTTGTTAACTGTATTGAAACAGGTACAACTCCTTTAATCAGTGGAATTGATGGACTTGAAGCACTTAAACTGACCAAAATTATTCAGAGACAGGTATACAGACAGTTTACAGAAGACCTGGCTAAAGTCAAGTGAATAATGGATTTATAATATATTATTGAAAGGTGTAATAGATGATACCAATTGCCAGACCAGAAATCAGCAAACAGGCTAAAGAACGGGTTTTAGAGGTTTTAGACAGTGGTATGCTCGCTGCCGGTAAATATGTGAAGGAATTCGAAGAAAAGTTTTCCGATTTCATCGGAGCCATATATGGTACGGCTACTTCCAATGGTACTACTGCCCTGGATATAGCATTAAAGGCAGCCGGGGTAGGTGAAGGAGACCTGGTTTTAACAACACCCTTTACCTTTATTGCCAGCAGTAATGCAATCCTTTATTCTGGAGCCAGACCAGTTTTTGTTGATGTAGACCGGAACACCTTTAATATTGATCCGGAGCAGATCAGGGCGAAACTGGAAAAGAATCCAGAGATTAGCGCACTACTGATCGTCCACCTTTATGGACTGGCCTGCGATATGGAGGAAATAATGAAACTCGTCAGGGAATATGAACTGACCTTAATCGAAGACTGTGCTCAGGCTCATGGGGCCGAATACGCCGGCCGGAAAGTGGGGACATCTGGGGATGCTGCTATATTCAGCTTTTATCCCACCAAGAACATGACCACTGGTGAGGGAGGCATGGTCTTAACTTCTGATGAGGAAATAAACAAAAGAGCTCACCTCCTGGTTGACCACGGACAATCTGAGAGGTATTATCACGACATACTGGGCTATAATTATCGGATGACCGATATTGCAGCGGTGATTGGGCTGGACCAGCTGGAGAGGATTTCTGAATTTAATAGAAAGCGGTGTGAGAATGCAGCTTATTTTATCCAGGAGCTTTCTGACCTGGAATGGCTGGAGACCCCTTTTGTACCGGAAAATTGCCTGCATGTTTACCATCAGTTTACCGTCAAAGTTGAAGAGAGGGACCGTTTTGCCGAATATCTTAAGGAAAATGGAATCGGTTATGGAATACATTACCCGGTTCCGGTTTATAGACAACCTGTCTATCAGAAGCGCGGTTATCAAGGCCTGGAGTTACCGGTAACAGAGGAGCTATCAAGAAAAGTTATCTCACTTCCTGTACACCCATCACTGACCCGGGCAGAAAAAGAAGAGATTGTCAGGGTAATCCGCTCATTTTTATAAATGATGTTCATAAAAATATTTAATGAATTTATTAATTTTTATCTTATTTCCCTGGACAGGGGTATTTTTTATACTTTTATACCCCCATAATTCTACATAAACTAACAGAAAAGGAGGAGTTATTAGTGAAGAAATTGGCTGTAATGGGAATAATTATGTTATTTATGTTTACTCTTGTCGGAACTGCTGGAGCTACAAATGTAACTGCCCGGGCTTATGGTATGGGAGGTGCTTTTACCGGGGTGGCAGATGATATGTCTTCGGTCATCTATAACCCGGCTGGACTCTCCCGGAGTGGGTTTTTAGGTCTGCAGGCCAATCTGGGACTCACCACTCCCAGTCTGGATGAATTTGAGGATTTGAGAGACCTGATTGATTACATGGGTGATGCTGATTTTGACAGTGATGATCCAATAGATACCGCTGATACTGTCGATGATGTTTTTGCTAAATTTCCTGAAAAGATTCAGATCGATGGTCAGTTATTTGCTGGGTTAAACATGGTATCACTGGGAGCTGCTCTTAATATTCAGAATAACTTTGTGACAGCCCGTGATGAAACATCGGCCTGGGTACAGAATACGGCTACATCTGAGGGAATTGTCAGTGTAGGCAAGGAATTTTTGACTCTGCCAGGTGGAGGCCCTCTGATAGTGGGCACAAATTTCAAGTATATGAGAACTGATTTTGCAAAATATGAAGTAGATACCGTTAATAGTCAGACATCAACTATCGTGGCTGATGGCAGTGGTATGGGGTTAGATGTCGGTGTCCTGGCTGAATTGAGTGATACCCTACAGGTTGGAGCAATGGTTAAAAATCTCTGGGCTCAGGAATATACTCTGAGTGGGGATGAAACAGTATATACCTTTGATGAAGTAAGTGGTGACTGGACGGAACAACCGGAAACAGTTTATGAGAGAACCGAAACACCCGGTAGTGTAATGCGGGTTGGGGCCTCTCTGAAGATACCCTCTGTCAATGCTACCATTGCTGCAGATATAGATAATTTTCCGGTACTGACCGATAATGATCAAGATATGATTGTCCATCTGGGGATGGAAAAGAATTTACTATGGAATGGTGTTACACTAAGGGCCGGTACGTATAATCAGACCGATGGTCCCCGGGTATATACCGCCGGTGTTGGTCTGAACCTCTGGAAGTTCCATATTGATGCAGCTGCCGGTTTTGAAGATGGGTTCGATCAGGTAAATGGTGGGGTTATCTCAGCTAATATGAAATTCTAAGACTGTTTAAAACATATTTACAATAAATTTAAGAAATTTAACAAACATACTACAGTATTGTAATTAACATAAAGCTATATAATAAGTTTGAAATCAGGGGGGATTATTTAAATAATTCCCTCTTTTTTTTTGACTTTTTAATCTGGTATTATATAATAAATTATAGGTAAAAATATTATTTACAATAAGTGGGAAATATAGAAGATGGCAATATAGATTATTATGGTCAATATATACTGGGGATAATATTCTTCAAGGAAGGGATGATTAGTCTTGAATTTTATGGCAAGATACCGTGAATGGATGATAAGTGATTATTTTGATGAGGAGACAAAAAATAAGCTTAAAAAGATCGAAGAAGATGAAAAAGAGATAGAAGACAGATTTTATAAAGACCTGGACTTCGGAACAGGTGGTATGAGAGGTAAAATCGGGGCCGGTACTAACAGGATCAATAAATATACTATCCGCAAAGCAACCCAGGGTCTGGCCAACTATATCATTAATTATTGTGATGATGGTAAGGGACGGGGTGTGGTTATCGCCTATGATTCCCGCCACAAGTCAGCGGAGTTCGCCCTGGAGTCAGCACTGGTCCTGGCTGGAAATGGAATTAAAACATATTTATTTGATGAACTGCGGCCTGTACCGGAATTATCATTTGCAGTCCGGGAGCTGGCTGCCATTGCCGGTATTGTTATTACTGCCAGTCATAATCCACCAGAATACAACGGTTACAAGGTCTATGCTCCTTATGGAGGTCAGGTTATTCCTGAGGAAGCCCGGAAGATTACCGCTGAAATTGAAGAGATTAATGATTTTTCTCTGATAAAGTGTGCTGATAAATCAGAAGCAGAATCCAGCGGGTTACTGGAGATAATCGGGGAGGAGATTGATAAAAAGTATAACGAGGAGATGCTGAAGGTAATTCCAGAAACGAAAATGAGCAGGGAAAAAGGCAGTGAGCTAGGGATTATCTATACTCCTTTACACGGTTCAGCCTGTAAATCGGTCAAGCGTCTGCTCGAAAAACTTGGATTTTCCAACCTCAAGCTGGTAGAGGAGCAGATAGACCAGGATCCTTATTTTTCTACAGTTGAAAGCCCCAATCCTGAGGATTTTTCTGCTTTTGAACTGGCATTAGAGATGGCGGGAAAGGTAGACCCGGATTTGATACTCGGTACAGATCCTGATGGTGACCGGGTGGGATTGGTGGTTAAAGATGAAAATGGTGATTATAAAGGATTAAATGGCAATGAAGTCGGAATATTAATGACAGACTATCTCCTGCAGAATAAGGATATATCCCCGAAAAGTGTAATTATCAAAACCATAGTTACGACAGAAATGGTCCGGGCTATTGCTGCCGATTACGGGGTAGAGGTTCTGGATACCCTGACTGGATTTAAATTTATTGGTGAAAAGATTGAAGCCTTTGAAAATAGTGGTGAGAAGGACTTTGTTCTCGGGTTTGAGGAAAGTTATGGTTATTTGATCGGTACATATGCCCGGGATAAGGATGCAGTTGTAGCCTGTGGACTGGCTGCTGTGATGGCCCTTCATTATCAGCAACAGGGAAAAAACCTATCTGCCCGCCTTAAGGAACTGCGTGATAAATATGGTTATTACCTGGAAGATCTGGAATCTGTACGCCTTGAGGGGAAGGAAGGGCAGGAGATTATCAATAAAACACTGGCCCGGTTACGGGAAGAAAAACATGAAGGAGTTGTAGTCCGCAAAGATTATCTGGAAGGTAAGAGTTATAATTATTCTGAGGATAAGACAGAAAAAATCGATCTACCTTCATCAAATGTTCTCCAGCTTCTACTGGAGGATGAAAGCCTGCTAACGATTCGTCCTTCCGGAACTGAGCCCAAACTGAAGATATATTTTGCCGTTAAAGGCAAGAATGAAAAAGAGGCAGAAGAGAAAATGGCTGAGGTTAAAAAAGATTACCTGGCAAAGATAAATGAGATAATAGATGATTTAAAATAAGATAGTATCAGCTATTTTGAATTACATTGTTTCTGCAAACTCAGCAAATGTTTTTTCGTCTAGATAAACAAAGAATATTTTCTTTATGTCATATGGCAGGTCCAGGGACAGGTCTGTATTATTAATCAGGTTTTCCAGCTTTTTATCGTTATTGATAAAGTAGACATTCCGTTTTTTGAAATATTCATAATCATCATACCAGTTATCTTTGATTTCCTCCAGAGAATAGGTTTTAAGGGCTGCAATCAGGTTTTCTCTATATTCTTCAAGATCAATAAAGCCGTGTTTGTTAAGGTAATCAGCTAATTCATAGGAATTGAGTTCCTCCTCAACTGAGGGTTTAGTCTTAACCCAGTAGGATATATAGACAAACCCGTGGACATCTACACCATTATATTTGAATTCCAGGGGAATGGTACTGTTCATCAGATGCTGGTTCTCATAAGGACTCTCACCGACATTTTTAAATATAAAGCTGATGACCACGATTGCCACAATAG
>JADQBU010000265.1 GCA_016278435.1 Halanaerobiales bacterium | reverse complement strand
CACATGACTTCTACCGTCAACACTGGGGACAAAAATCATACCGACATCTGTGATTCCCGCCATAACTTCGGTATCGTGACCCGCACCACTATTCATCTTTAAATAATCTATATCCAGTTCCTGTGCCGACTCTTCAATAATATTTATTATACTGTCAGTTAAAGTTACCGGTTCTGTCTCAGTAATTAACTTTACAGCAGGCTCCAATCCATAGTAGTCGGAAACCTGTTCTACCTTCTTTTTTATCTCCTTTTCAACTCTGTTTATTCCCTCAATATCAATATCCCGTAAGTCTATTGTAAATTTTACCCTTTCTGGTATCACATTTACAACATTGGGATAAGATTTTATCTTTCCTACTGTAGCAACTGTTGAAGGAAGTCCCTTATCTTTTGCAATGTTCTTAATGGCTGCAATAATTTCAGCAGCACCCACCATCGGGTCCTGTCGTAATCCCATCGGGGTTGCCCCTGCATGGTTTCCGACACCCCTTAATTCTACCTCAAACCATTTAATACCGGCTATGGCCTGAACTATACCAACAGGGATCTTTCTGGAATCAAGGACAATACTCTGTTCAACATGTAATTCCAGCATAGCCTTGACCTGCCCTGGTTTCAATATATGTTTACCTCTTATATTAACATCTATACCATAATTCCGGGCTGCCTCATAAAGAGATAAACCCCTTTCATTCTTAAGGCCCTTTAAATCTTCCGTACTGAGCAGGCCTGTTAAAAACTCGCTGCCGACAAAACTGCCAAAACTTGTACCCTCTTCCTCAACAAAAATGACAGCTTCTACAGGATTATTCAATTTAATATTATTTTCAATTATTACTCTGATTACTTCCAGTGCACCGACAACACCAGTTACACCATCAAACATACCTCCATGTAAAACCGTATCTATATGTGAACCAAACATTATCAGGGGTGCTTCAGGGTCCTTTCCCTCCAGACGGGCTCTGAGATTCCCTACCGGATCGATCATTATTTTTAATCCCAGTTTACTGAACTGATCTTTTAAATAATTCATGGCTCCCCGGTACTGGTCACTGTATGTCAGGCGTGTAAAACCATTACCCGGAGTGGAGTTAAATTCACTAATTGTCTCGATATCATTTTTAATCCTTTTTAAATTAGTATTTAACATTTTCACCTCCCCTTTCTACTTTATCTAACTCCCTGATACCCGAATTCAGGTCTCTTAATATCCCGTTTTATCCTTTATTCTGTCCTTTCTTCCTGAAAACCAGGTAGAACACTAAACCTATAATCAACAATAATATTATAATTGCTATTCCTGGTGCTGCCAGCAGGGAAAAATGTTCTTCCGGAATTATCCTGCTGCCGGTCATACTGTATACTTCATCCAACTTCTCCTGTTGCATATCAGCATAGTGAAAAAGGGCCTGCCAGACTTTTAATTCCTCTCCATCTACCCTGATTATCGCATCTTCCTGATTTTTCAGTAGGAGACCCTGCTCATCCTTAAGCTTTAGTTCCAGAGAGGGCACAACTTCCCCTACCTGTGGTAAAAATTGCATTAAATAATAATCAGTAACCACCCGATAGAGCCGCTCATCATTGATTGCTAAAGACTGATAGTTACCTGAGGAACTGACCGCCTGGATACCGTTACCGGTATATTTCTCAGCTTTAAGTACAGACCTTCCTGTAGGGAGCGGTTTATTAATAAAAGGTATGTTAATTAATACTGCCCGCCTGCGGTCATACTTATATCTTACTCCAGAACTCTGCAGAAAATATCTATCACCCCAGATATCACTTAAAAGCACAGAAATCTCAAGGATATTCTTCACTTCTTTACCGGTAAGATAGACCTCAACCAGAGGATAACCCGGTTTTCTATCAGGACCGATTCCTAATCCGGCGGCAGCAGCCAGCTGATAGAAACTTATCCTGCCTTTATCTGGTTTAAGCCCACTCCTGATCAGTCCATTTGCTTCAAAAGCAAAATCGACCGGTTTGCCTGTAATATCAGCAACTCCAACCCGCATAGCATCGGTCAGAAAATCGCCAAAAAGGCTTTCACTCATCTCCGGTGAACTGGGCAGAGAATAATCAAGGAGAAATACTGGTTTCATGATGTCTGTAAACTCTCCTCCGGTTAAAGCTGCCAGATAGCTATTTAATTCTTCAGTATACTCCCTAACCCGACCAGCAATCTCCTCATTTTCCCGGATCGAATCATCAATTTTAACCAGATAAGGCTGTCCATTTTCTTCATTTAATACCTTCAGTGAATCTTTTCCAGTTCCAGGTATATAGCTCAATTCCAGTACACCCAGATATTCAAAACGTTCACCGGCCTGGACAATCACTGTATCATTAACCATTTCCGGTTCAGTCAATGCCAGATGGTCATGACCACCGATTATTACATCTATATCCCCAACTTCCCGTGCCAGTCTTCTGTCCTCTTCCAGACCGGAATGGGAAACCGCGATGATCATGTTAACCCTCTGTTCTTTAAGTATATTAACCATCTCTGCCGCTCTTTCCGGGGGACCAGCAAAATGGATTGTACCTGTTTCCTGGGCTACGGAAACGGCATCATTGCCTATTATACCGAAAAAGCCAACCTTTAAACCGGCATCTGTTTCTTTGATAAGATAATCTTTTAATCCCATTTGAGCCAGAGGATGGACTTCTGGCACTTCAGTATTACTGGCAATAACTGGTAATATATCATCATTTCCCGGATACCCGGCCTGTTGCAAATAATCAGCAAGATTTTCCGGTCCGAAATCATATTCATGATTTCCGATTGTAAGCATATCATAACCCAGTTCCTGCATTAGTTTTATCTCAGGGGCCTCCCCGTTCAGAGCTAACCAGGCATAGGGGTCCCCACCATGAAAGTCACCAGCTGAGATCAGGAATACAGTTTCACCCGCAGCTTCTCGTTCTACCCTTTCCTTTTCAATTAAAGCTGCCAGCCGGGCAATACCACCCAGTGAAGTATCTACATTATCCTTTCCTCCAGCTGGACCGGAGTGAGGTCGCAGGGCAGAGTGGCTGTCATTTGTATGTAAAAACGTAATTAAATGTTGTTCCTCTGCTTCCACCAGAATAGCTGTAATCAAAACACTTACCATTAAAATAAAAGCTACCAGAACCAGTTTTGATTTTAATTTTTCATTCATTTTCTTACCTCTTTTATCTATTCTCCACTGCTTAAAACCCTTAAATATACCCACTCTATCCACTGCAGTAAAATTCTTATATCCCGACTGTCAACAGTAGCCCCACACCAGATTCTCAAACCCGGCGGCGCATCCCGATAAGAGGCAATATCATAAGCTACACCCTCTTCTGCCAGTATAGAGATTAATTCTTTAATTTCCTGTTCAGTTAAATCCAGCTGTAGACAGACGCTGGTATTGGAACGAATTTCTTTATCAGCAGCCAGAAAATCTATCCAGTCCCTGGCTCTGACGAAATCTTCTACTACCTCGAGATTCTGCTCACTCTTCTTGAACAAAGCTTTAAGTCCTCCCGCATTTTCAACCCAGCTCAGTGCTTCCAGGTAATCCTGTACACATAACATTGATGGGGTATTAATGGTTGAGCCTTTAAATATTCCTTCTGCAAAGCTGCCTTTCTTTTTAAGCCTGAATATTTTTGGTAAGGGCCAGGGTGGATTATAGGTTTCAATCCTCTCCACTGCTGCCGGTGACAGGATCAGCATCCCGTGAGCAGCTTCACCACCCAGAACCTTCTGCCAGGAATAAGTAAGTACATCAATCTTCTCCCAGGGTATCTCCATGGCAAAAACAGCCGAAGTAGCATCACAGATAACCAGACCAGCCCTCTGCACAGGAATCCAGTCACCATCAGGCACCCTGACACCACTGGTTGTTCCATTCCAGGTAAAGACAACATCATGGTCAAAGTTTACTCCATTCAAATCAGGCAATTTACCATATTCGGCAGATAATTCCCTGACCTGTTCTAATTTAAGTTCATTTTGAATATCAGAGGCCCAGGCCTGGCCAAATGATTCAAAGCAGATTACATCAACTCCACGGGGACCGAGCAGGTTCCACATGGCCATCTCAATAGCACCTGTATCTGAGGCCGGTACTATTCCAATCCTGTAATCTACAGGTATATTCAACAGTTTTCTGGTTTTTTCAATTGCCTCTCTCAGGCGTTCCTTACCAATATCACTCCTGTGGGATCTTCCCAGGGGGGTCTCCCCCAGTTTATCCAGGCTAAAAGTTGGATACTTGGCACAGGGTCCGGAAGAAAAACAGGGATTGGACGGTTTTTCTGTAGGCTTCATAAAACCACTCCTTATTTTATCAATCCTGAATACTCATTCCTTGATATCTATATATTTTACCTCTTCAATACTGATTTCCTTTATTTTCTGAATTTCATTCCTGACCTCGGCTCCTACCTTAGAATCGGTCTTTATTAACATAATCGCCTGTTTTTCATTCTTCCTTCTACCCACATGCATACTGCCGATATTTATATTATTTTGGCCTAAAATAGTACCGACCTTACCGATCACTCCCGGTTTATCTTCATAAAATAGAAGCAAAAATTTACCACTTAAACCAAGTTCAACCCTATATCCTGCTACTTCCACCAGCTGAGGACCACCAATCTCAATATCCCCACCAATACTATAATAACGGCTACTTGATTTAACATTTATCCGGAGGAAATTGTTATATCCCCTGGGCTGTTCTATATAACTGCGTTTAATATCAATATCCCTTTCTTCTGCCACCAGCAGAGCATTAACCATATTTACCCTGCTGTCCAGAATGGGACCCAGAATTTCCTTTATAATATGTTTTAAGACCAGTTCATTTTGACTGCTGTCTGTATTTTTACCGAACTCTACTTCTATCTTCTCAATCTTTCCCCGGCCCGAATAGCCGGAAATAAATTTGCCCAGCCTCTCTGCCAGATCCAGCACTGGCTTAACTGAGTCTTCTAAACTTATTTCACTGATATTAAGGGGTGAAAAAGGAAGGTTCCCACTTAACACCTCCAGGATCTGTTCGGCTGCATTGACAGCGACCCTGTCCATAGCTTCAGCAGTATTGGCACCAAGATGACAGGTCATTATAACCCTGTCTTTAAATTTCGTCAGGGGATAATCCTCAGGGTCAAAAGGTTCCTCCTCATGGGCATCTAGGGCAGCTCCTGCTACTTTGCCGCTTTCCAGGGCTTCAGCCAGAGCCTGAGAATCAATATTTTTACCCCGGGCACAGTTAATTATTCTCACTCCATCCTTCATCACAGCAAACTCTTCAGTACTTAAAAGATGATATGTTTCCTCTGTCAGCGGAGTATGGAGTGTTATAAAATCAGCAGTTTTAATAAGTTTATCAAAGTCCACCAGTTCTACATTCAATTTTTCCGCATGTTTCCGTGAAACATATTGATCAAATGCTATAACCTTCATATCGAAGGCACGGGCCCTTTCTGCCACCATGCTGCCGATCTTCCCCAGACCCACAATACCCAGAATCTTACCATAGAGTTCAGTACCCATAAATTCCTTGCGTTTCCAGATACCCTGTACTGTTAGTTCATGGGCGTTCGGTATATTTCTGGCCTGAGCCAACATCATAGCCATTGTATGTTCAACAGCAGAAATAGTATTGGAATTGGGGGTATTAAAAACAATAATCCCCCTCTTGGTAGCAGCAGAAACATCTATATTATCATATCCAGTTCCGGCCCTTCCAATCACTTTTAGTTTATCTGCCTGCTGTAAAAGATCCTCATCCAGTTTTGTACCACTACGCACTATAATCCCGTCATATTGTCCAATTATAGCTTTTAGTTCATCAGGTGTTAAATTAGTTTTTACATCGACTTCTACCTGCTCTTTAAGTAAATTAATACCCTGCTCTGAAATACGATCACTTATTAATATTTTAATTGGTCTCCCCACCTTTCTCTTCTCCTCTAATACATATTTAAATAATTATACAACCTAATGCAAGTTATTTCAACAATTTGTTCGATATAATACAGGCTCTGAACTGCTTCCTCATGTTATTATCTTCACAATTCCCCCTGCTGTTCACTTATCCGTCCTTACAATTGTTAGTTTTAAATCCCGTCAGAAAACAGTAAAAAAGGGAAAGGTTGGAAACTTGAATATAAGGTAAAATAAGTATATAATTTTGTTAAACTAGCTTCAACTTCTTACTGGGGGGCAATATAATGAATCCAACATTGATAGGTTTTCTTGGAGGTCTGACAGCCGCTGTCTTTTTTGGTCTTTATCCGGTTCCCAGAAAGTATGTAAAACTGGGTATTAACGATTTTATGATAAGTATGTCACTGGGTGTCCTGGCCAGTGGATTGCTGGCTGGTTTCTTTACCGGTTTTCCCTATTTACATATAACCCCTTTCCTATTCGTAGTTGCTCTGATTGCAGGAACCTGCTGGTGTTTAGGTACTTTTTTATATATCTATGCAGTTGATTACAGTTTTTTCCGTTATTTTTGCCGTCTTTATTGCTCAAGAGATCAGCTATCAGAATCAGAAATTTACCATTTTAAGAGGCCTGTTTCTGGGCATTATGGGAATTGTTTTTCTGGGGCTCAGTATGTGAATTCTGTTTGCTCCTGTGAACTATTGATTGAGAGGTGTAGAAGGACCAGAGTTTTTAAGCAGTATCACATACTGGAAATAATCTGTAGTAGACCCTGCTTCAGGTTTTTCTACTACCAGGGGCCAGATCAGCCCTTGAGTATAGGGAGAATTGGCTCCATTTAATTTGAACAGGGTTATATCACCTTTTCCCAACTGGTCCATTGCCCTGTTTTTCGAAACATAAGTTGTGAGAAAGTCATTCCTGTAGTTACCGTTTAAAATATGCTCACAGTCCTGATATAAATAAACTATCGATAGAATCTTGCCCTTTAAGGGAGAGTCTTTCTCATTATCAAGCCGGGCTGCAAACCAGTTAACCCCTCCCTGTTTCTGCTGAAATGCATGATTTAAACCCCACTGTCCGTAGAATTTACCTGCAGGATACTGATCATAGATCTTAAGAAAGTTCTCATACATCATTTCATCCCGGGTACTATTCCACTCATTCTCTCTTTTTTTATAGGCAACATCTCTGTAGATGATATTCTGGCTTACCAGGTCAAATCCAAAAAAGTCAGTCCCCAGATAATCCCGATAAATCTTTTCATATTTATTAATATTACCGAGCAGTCTACCCGTAAAATCTCTGGTCATCTTCTGTTCATATTTGCTATCTCTATATATTGTTCTTATTTCATTAATAAAATAATCAATAGTTTCCGGTGCTTCTTTTTCAGGCAGAATCGTATTTAAATACCAGAAGGCGTTTTCCAACTGGTGTTCTATATCAAAACCCAGAACAATGATTTTTTGCTCAGGGGGTAGAGTCCGATTGTACTCATAAACCTTTTGCCAGTGGTCATATTTTTCCTGAGTCCACTCATAGGTTCCTTTTAAAGGACTGTATACCTTCTTTAATATTTCCTCATCTCCAGATGCCAGATAATTATTCAGGAGCATGGAAGTACTGTAAGGTAGTTCCTGCAGATAATATTTAATACCTGCATTTTCCTGGAAATACTTTAAAAATTCAAATTCAAGCTGCTGATTGACTGCCAGTCCATGTACCTCAGCGGTAACAAATAACTCTTTACCAGCCAGAGAATCATCAATCATTTCCAGTCCACTTACTGCACCTTCTCCTACTTTCAGGGCTGCATAATTTTCATTTAAATATCTACCCTCAGGGCTAGCAGATACAGACCGGGGCTCTATTTTATGAAACTGTAGAAACTTCTTTGCTTTTTTTACTGTAGACAGGTTCTGAGAAATATACTCTATTACCAGATTATTCTCCTGCTTTAGGTAATCCCCACTCTTCATGCTCAACATCATATTATAAATCTTACTGGCCTCACTGTCATCCACAGCTGTCAGCACATTAACCTGAAGTCTGGTCCCCTGGCAATCAAGCATATAATTGTAAATAGCAGCTATCTGACCATTGAGTTTCTTGCTAAAAGCAGATAGATTATTCTCAGGAAGCACCACTGTATTTGTTATATTCCAGTTCTCAGGCAAGCTGTCCGGGTCAAGGGTGAATTCACTGGAATTTACGGCCAGAACTCCCGGTCCCATTAACTCGATTGTAACTGCAAGTATAATTAAACAGAGGATAAAACAGAATAACATCTTTTTAATTAGCTTCATATTATATCTCCTTTTTTAAGAAAATTCCTTTTTCTAAACTCTTTAATAATAAAATTATACTGGAATTTCTTTACTGATTTTATTCTTGAATAACATTATATAATAAATATATAAAAAAATAAAAGGAATTATCAGCTTTGTCTAGAATATATATTTAATGAAATAGAACCTGATTAAATGAAATGCGACTGGTTCAAAATTTAATATTATCACAGGGGTGCCCTTTAAAGGCTGAGAGAAACCCTTTGAACCTGGATCTGGATAATACCAGCGTAGGGAGGTGAAAACAAATTATGATATTTTAATCCTTCCTGAGTGGAAGGATTTTTTTAATTTCACTCATTAGTTTATTTGTGTTTTAAGGAAAAGGGAAAGGAGAAACAGGATGAAATCAGCATTGAGTATTCAGGTTTTACCACTGGCGGCAGCTAATAAGGAAGAACTTTATGCCTATGTTGACCGGGCAATAGAAATCATAGATAAATCCGGTCTTTCCTATACCGTTGGTGCTTTTGAGACAACCATCGAAGGAGAACTGGACGAAGTCTGGCAGACAGCCTATCAGGCTCATAAAGCTGTGCTGGAGGCCGGTGCCGGTAAGGTAATCAGTTACATCAAACTGGCTTCCGGAGAAGATCTCGGTTCTACCGAAGAAAAACTTACTAAATACAGATGATAACCACAGAAAAGGTGACTTTTATGCAGTTTCATGGAAAAAATTTTAAAAATTATATACCAACCTTACTGACTGGAATTTTTGTGCTGCTAATCTGGGAGTTAACAGTCAGGATATTTTCAATATCTGAGTGGTTGCTGCCGGGGCCTGTAAGTATTTTTCTGGCCCTCTATCAACAGCGGGGAATACTTCTTTCCCATTCACTCCGTACTCTGCTGGAATCCATAGCCGGGATGGGACTTTCCACCACTGCCGGTTTATTACTGGGGGGACTTATATTCCACTTTAAGATCTTGAAAAAGACCTTCTATCCCTTCCTGGTAATATCCCAGACGGTACCCATAGTTATTCTTGTACCCCTGCTTGTTATCTGGCTGGGATATGGTGTAACCCCGAAACTGGTAATAGTAATTCTGGCCTGTTTCTTTCCGGTGGCAGTAAATACAGTAGATGGACTGGCTGCC
>JADQBU010000270.1 GCA_016278435.1 Halanaerobiales bacterium | reverse complement strand
AATGCAAGGGAAGAAACGACCGAACCTCACTGGCGCTTTTAATTAATAAACACAAGGTAAGCGCCAGTACTTGCACATCGAGTTGCGTCGCAGGATGTGGTGAGTTAATCCCCAAGACAGGAGGTTTTATGGATTAAGAAGTCGTTTTTTGACTGTAATTGAATTTAGACGAATCAAAATAATTCTTATTGAATGAATAACCCCTATATACATATTTGACAATTCTAAAAATATATATTATTATATAAGTAATCGATTACGTAAACCATTACGCAAACGATTAAATATATAAATCAATTCATTAGTAAGAGGAGGGGTGCAGCTGTGGCCAATATAAAAGATGTGGCCGAACAAGCCGGGGTATCAACAGCTACGGTTTCTCATGTTATCAACAATACAAGATTTGTGAGTAAAGAGACCAGAATAAAAGTTATGGATGCAATGGAGGATTTAAATTATCATCCCAATCTTGCTGCCCGTAGTCTCCGCAGTCAAAGATCAAATATTGTAGGACTACTGGTGCCGGATGTGGCTAATCCTTTCTATATGACTGTAATTAAGGGTGTTGAAAAAGTCATGAGAAAGGCCGGTTACAATCTGCTGGTCAGCAACTCAGATGATGATATGGAAACAGAAAAGAGTCAGCTAAAAATATTCAATGCCCAGCTAATAGATGGCTTAATCATGAGGGCTACGGTTGATGATCACAAATTTTTAGAATCGCACAAAGATGATTACCCCACAGTATTTATTGACTGTAAGCCCCTTAACTATAATGATGGAGATTGTGTTCTCGTCAATAATATAGAAGGTTCTTTTAATGCAGTTAATTTATTTATAGAAAAAGGACATAAAAAAATCGGCATGATTGGCGGGATTCCTGGCTTAACAACAACGGAAGAGCGTATTGAAGGATATAAAAAAGCTCTGAGAGAAAACGGACTGGAAATAGATGAAAATCTGATCAGACCTGGTAATTCAAGGATTGATAGTGGTTATAGATATGCGAAAGAGCTTGTTGAGCATAAAAATGTAACTGCTCTCTATACAGGGAATAATCTGATTACAATCGGAGCAATGAAGTATTTAAAGGAAAATGATATTATAATACCGGATAACCTGGCTTTGATAGGATTTGATGACCGGGAATGGTCTTCTATTACTGAACCACCTCTGACTTCTGTAAGACAGCCTTCTTATGAGATTGGTAAAAAAGCAGGAGAATTATTGTTAAAGAGAATCAGGGGACAGAAAAAGGATGATTACCAGGTTTACCGTCTTCCAGTTCAATTAATTAAAAGAAAGTCTGACTAGGGGATTTTAAAAAGGAGTTTTTCTGATGAATAATATAATCGTTGAATCATTAAAAGAGAGTGCGGCCCTGAAAGAAAAGTGCATAGTTAATATTGGCAATCAAATTGAAGATCTGGCTGACAAAATAACTGCAACCTACAGAAATGAAGGTAAAGTTTTGATATTTGGTAATGGTGGGAGTGCAGCAGATGCCCAGCATTTTGCCGGGGAATTGATGGGGCATTTTTCTAAAGACCGACCTCCTCTGGCAGCTGTCGCCCTGACTACCGATAGTTCTGTACTGACCTGTATCAGTAATGATTATAATTTTGACAGGATTTATGAACGACAGCTGGAGGGTTTAGCCAGAAGTGGAGACCTTGCCCTGGGTATCTCAACCAGTGGAAACTCAAAAAATGTAGTAAATGCCCTGAAAAAGGCCCGGGAAATGGGAGTCTATACGGTTGGTTTAACTGGATATCAAGGAGGGGAAATGGCGCGATATAGTGATCTGTTAATTGCGGTTCCCTCCAGAGAGACCACCAGAATTCAGGAAGTACATATTACAGTTATTCATATAATCTGCGAAATCCTGGAAACAGGGATAAAAGAGCAGGATTCATAGGTTTGTATCCAGAAAAAGGAAGGGAGGGCATCAATATGATTGATGAGAAGAATCTCAAATTAGCCGGCCTTGATTTATCGAAAAGCAAGACCAGTACTGCTTTTAACAGAAAAAATCTGGTTACAGTAGACAATATGGCCCGACCGGGAGAAGATGAGGTTCCTGACTGGGGACATCCAGAGTTTTCTCAACTTATAGAGCGAATAGTCAGGGCCAGGAGCGAAGGTAGACCTGTAATCTGGTCTATGGGAGCTCATGTTGTAAAATGTGGGCTATCAAGATATTTAATAGAACTGATGAAAAAAGGATATATAACACATATTGCCGGAAATGGTGCAGTCAGTATCCATGATTTTGAAATAGCCTATCTCGGAGGCACTTCTGAGTATGTACCTGATGCTATTGAAGATGGTTCTTTCGGTATGTGGGAAGAGACAGGGCTGTGGATGAATAAAGCAATAAAACAGGGTTATCAAAAGGGGCTGGGTTATGGAGCCAGTCTGGCCGAATATATTGATAAAAATCCAGAAAGATTTCCTCATAAAGAAGATTCAGTTATCTATCAGGCCTATAACCTGGGTGTTCCGGCCACATTTCAGATAACGATCGGAACAGATATTATTCACGAACATCCAGCAGCCAGTTTTGAGGCCTTCGGCGGGACGAGTGGTAGAGATTTTGCAATATATTGTAAGAGTATATCAGAACTTGAAGGTGGCGTATTTTTGAACTTCGGTTCTGCTGTTACCGGGCCGGAAGTATTTCTCAAGGCTTTAGCCATCTGCCGTAACCAGGGATATAAAGTTGAGAAAATAACTACGGCAAATTTTGATATTATTCCCCTGGGTAAGGATTACCGGAGTAAGGTTGGTAAAGATAATTTTCATTATTTTTACCGGCCACGGAAAAATATTGTTAACAGACCGACTTCCATGGGAGGAAGAGGTTTCTATATAGAAGGCAATCATAAGAAAACCATACCGGTCTTGTATTCGGAATTGATGAAACAGGATTAGGAGGAATTAGCTTGCTAACCAGAGATTACAGGGATTTATCGCGGAAAAGGCTGGAAGAGATTCTAACGAATATTAATAATATAAAAATTGCAGTAGTGGGAGATGCAACTCTTGATATCTACTGGAAGGCTGATATGACTTTAAGTGAACTTTCCCGGGAAACACCTCATTATCCACTGCCGGTGGTAGAGGAAAGACTTTATCCCGGGGGAGGGGCCAATATTGCAGCCAATCTTACCAGCCTTGGTGCAGATCTGGTGGATTTAATAACTTTAATAGGTGATGACTGGCGGGGTGACCAATTCATAAAAATTGCCGGGCAGAATAAAATTAAAACAGAGTATGTTTTTCGCTCAACTGACAGGTTTACTCCAGCTTACTGTAAGCCTATGATGCAGGGGATATCAGAAGTAAATTATGAGGCGCCCCGGCTGGATTTTATTAACCAGAAATCTCCTTCCCGGCTGGAAGAAGAACAGATAATCAAGGCTTTAGAGAATGTATTATTGACACATGATGCTGTAATTATTGCTGACCAACTGGAAAATGGTATCATAACTCCTGTAGTCAGGGACTTTCTCTGTCTGAGAGATCAGAAGCAATTAATTATAGCTGATAGCAGGAATAATATCGGGAAATTTTCCGGAGTTATTGTTAAACCAAACCAGCTTGAAGCTGCCAGGGCTGCAGGCAAACCAGAAGATGAATGGCAGCTTGCAGGTAAAAAACTGGTTGAGGTAACAGGCAAACCTGTATTAATTACCCTGGGCAAAGAAGGTGCAGCCTGGTTTGATAAACAGGGTGAGGTTACACGGGTAAAAGGGACTGAAATAGAAGGGCCAGTAGATATTGTGGGAGCTGGCGATGCTTTTATGGCAGCATTTACTACTTCTACAGCAGCCGGGGCTGAACCGGAAGAAGCGATGATAATTGCCAACCTGGCAGCGGCGATTGTTATTAAAAAATTGCAGATGACAGGACAGGCGACCACTGAAGAGATTATCACTGTTTATAATAAACTTACTGAGGGAGGATGTTAATATGCCCAGTCTGGAGATAATCAAGCCACTTCCTGTAGATAACACGGAGATTAAAGCAGTATTATTTGATTTTGATGGTACAATTTCCAGTCTCAGGCGGGGCTGGGAAGAGATTATGGAATCACTGATGGTTGAAAAGATCAGTGGACAGCAAGAAATTACAGATAAAATCAGGGAAACGGTCCGGGCTTACATTAATGAATCGACAGGAATTCAAACAATTTTTCAAATGAAATGGTTAAGTAAAAAGGTTGAAGAATATGGATTAAATCCGGCAGCAAAGGGTCCCTGGGATTATAAATCTGAATATAATGAAAGATTATTAAAAAAGGTAAATAAGCGTTTAAAGGAAATAGATGAAGGTAAATGTGACAGTAATGATTTTATTATCAAGGGGAGTAGAGAATTCCTGCAGGAATTGAAGTTACTGGGTTTGAAACTATACCTGGCCAGTGGTACCGACCACCCGGATGTAGTGAAGGAAGCAGAAATTCTTGGTATTAGAAATTATTTTGAGATTATCGCCGGTGCACCTGTGGATAGAATAGATTCCAGCAAAGAGAAGGTAATTGCCAGATTGCTTGGTGAAGAAGACTTCAACCCGGCTCAAATACTTGTCATCGGGGATGGTAAGGTTGAGATTTCCCTTGGTGAACAAAAAGGGGCAATAACCCTGGGTATGGCAACCGATGAGGAAAGAGGTCAGGGTATTAATGACTGGAAGCGGGAAAGGCTGATTAAAGCAGGAGCCCATGCTATAAGTGGAGATTTTAAGGATTATGATAATATTTTAAACTGGCTGCAAATGTAATAGATAAAATGAAGGAGTGGTAACATGACTTCCCGAGAACTGGTAATAAAAACCCTGGAATTTAAACAACCAGAAAGGGTACCCAGACAGCTCTGGACCCTGCCCTGGTCAGAAAACAAATATCCTGACACTATTGATGAAATCCATACTCTTTTCCCGGATGATATTGTACTTGCTCCACCATTTTACAGGGAAGAGTTACCTGTTAAAGGTGAGATGTATAAAAAAGGTGATTATATTGATGAATGGGGTTGTAAGTTTCATAATCTGGAAAACGGTATCCATGGTGAGGTTAAGGAACCGATAATTAAAAACTGGCAGGAGGATATGGACAGGGTTCATATTCCGGTTGAGAGATTAACAATTGATAAGAAAAAAATCAATGATTTCTGTAATAATACTGATAGATTTGTACTGCCCGATACATTACAGAGGCCTTTTGAGAGATTACAGTTTATCCGCAGAACCGATAATTTATATATTGATTTAATGGAAGAACCGCGGCAGTTAGAGGAATTAATAGGTAAGATTCATAATTTTTATCTGGCTGAGATCAGGGAATGGTGCAAGACAGATGTTGATGGAATCTTTCTCATGGATGACTGGGGTGCTCAGAATAATCTATTGATTAATCCCCGGATGTGGCGGGAAATATTTAAACCTTTATACAAAGAATATATTGAACTTGCTCATGAGCATGACAAATATGCCTTCATGCATTCTGATGGGCACATAGCGGCTATTATACCAGATCTGATTGAACTTGGACTTGATGCTTTGAATTCACAATTATTCTGTATGGATATAGAAGAAATTGGTCAAAAATATGCTGGTAAATTGACCTTCTGGGGTGAAATTGACCGCCAGCATTTACTCCCATATGGTGGTAAAGATGATATAGACCAGGCTGTGAAGAGAGTTTATAATAACCTGTATCGAAAAGGTGGGGTGATAGCCCAGTGTGAGTTTGGGCCCGGGGCTAACCCAGACAATGTTTTAGAGGTTTTCAGGGCCTGGGATTCATAATAATTTGTCATTTAAATCTTAAAGGGGGTGGTAATAAAGACAATAGGTTGTCTGGTTTGAATTCTGACACAAAAATTAAAGGGGGATAAAATTTAAATGAAACAGTTACTTACAAAAGCCTTACTGTTAAGTATGATAATGTTGCTGGTCATTGCACCTGTAAGTTTAGCCAAGAGTTATAAGTTTGGTCATGATTCACTGTATATGGGTGATGAGTGGATGAAGGTTACTGATAAAGCTATCCATCTCTATGCCGAGGAACAGGGCTGGGAAGTTATAACCCAGAATGCCCATTTTAAAGTTGAAGATCAGGTAAAACAGCTCAGATATTTTGTTGAAAATGGTGTAGATGGAATAATCTGGTCACCAGTTGATGCCAAAGCTACTGTCAATGTGGCTGAATATTGTAAGGAACATGGTGTTCCAACTGTTACTTACAATACTGATGTTGATACAGATGCAGTTGCAATTAATATACGTTTTGGGGCTAAAGAAGCTGCCACCATACTTGCAAATGAAGTAGTTGACTATCTGAAGGAAACTAATGGCAAGGTAGAGGGTGTTGTCGTCAGCTTGCAGGGAGATGCTGCTAATGACTCCGACCGTGAACGTGCAGTTGGTTACAAGGAAGTATTCTCCCAGTATGAAGGAATAAATTTTGTTGAATATTATACAAAATCTGATGCAGCAGCTGCCCAGAGAAATGCCTTTAATGCTATCCAGCAGTATGGTAGACCTGTAGCAATTGTTTCCCAGAACACACTGAATGCCCGCGGCGGCGTAAAAGCACTGGAAAGAGCAGATATGCTTGTACCCCGGGAAGAAGAAGGTCATGTATTTGTAGCTTCTATCGGAGCAGCCCCTGGTTATATTGATTTAATGGATGAAGGTTATGTTGACCGCGGTCTGGTACAGCCTAACTTATTCTATGGCCCACTGGCTATGCATTTCCTGAAAGTTATTATTGAAGAGGGAGAAGATGCTTTACCTGAAGTAGGGGAAACAATTACTGCTGAAGACCTCAAGATTACCGGTGGTACTTATGATGGTGTTACACCCTGGTCAACCCAGGTATGGGCACCGGCCAAAGTTGAAGAAAATTATGGTCATAAATGGTTAAAAGTACAGGGTATGCTTGTAACCCCTGATAATATGCATGATCCGACAATCTGGGGTAATACAGCCAAAGAATGGCTTAAGTAAAACAAACTCCTGTAACTAATTCCGGGGGGGGTTTCCCCCCGGACAAGAATAATTATAAAGGGAGGCATATTTTATGAGTTCTTCAACACCGTTATTAGAAATGAAAGATATTCATAAAAGATACGGGAAAGTACATGCTGTCAGAGGAGTAAATCTGAAAGTATATTCCGGAGAAGTAATAGGTTTAATAGGTAACAATGGTGCTGGTAAATCAACTTTGATCAAGACTTTAATCGGTGTCACCCGTAAGACTTCTGGTAAGTTTTACTGGAAGGGTGAAGAGGTAGAAATTAATTCGATTAAAGATTCAAGAAAACTGGGTATTGAAGCTGTTTACCAGGAACAGGCTGTATTTAATCAGCTCAGTATTATCAAAAATGTTTTCATGGGAAGGGAACCAAAGAAGTGTTTTGGACCTATCAAGTATCTCGACTATAAAAGGATGAGAGAGATTGTTGGGCCTCTTCTGGATAAACTTGGTTTAAATGTTCCTTCTCTGGACCACGAAGTACGTTTCTGTTCTGGTGGTGAACGCCAGGGAGTTGCCATTGCCCGGGCCATGCATTTTGAAGCAGAAATGGTAATTCTGGATGAACCAACCACTGCTCTATCGGTAGAGGCAGCCAAAAAAGTTCTTTCATTTATCGAACGCCTGAAAGAAGAGGGTATAAGTGTAATTTTGATCTCCCATAATATGGCCCATATATACTCGGTAGTAGACAGGCTGGTAGTTATATCTCACGGAGAGAAAGCGCTGGATGTTAAAAAAGATGATACAACCCGTGAAGAGATAGAGGAACTGCTGGCTGAGGTTGATAAAAGAGGGGGTAGTAAGAATGCCTGACAAGAAAAAACTGCAATTATTTTTTGTAAATAATCTTTCCTGGTTTTTAATTATCTTCTTCTATATTGTTTTTGCAATTCTAAGACCAAAGGGTATGTTGAATTTCAGTACGATTACCTTTATGCTCCATGCAGCAGTTCCCCTGGGATTTATTGTAATTGGGGTTGCTCTCTGTCTTTTACTGGGTGGTCTGGACCTTTCTCTGGCTCAGATGACCGGTTTTATCGGTATGTTGAGTGCCCTGATTGTAACCAGATGGGCTCCGGGAATTCCGGCAATATTCTCTATTTTCATCCCGGTTATACTCGGTTTGATTGCCGGTGGAATCAATGGATATTTTGTTGGTTTTCTGGATTTGAATCCTTTTCTGGTAACCCTGGGGTCTTATATGGCTTATGAGGGAGGAACTCTTCTCTTACAATCATATCCCATTTATGAGGGATTTCCACCATTATATCTTGCTTTTGGGGGCGTTAACTATATTGCCATAGCTGTCTTTATACTTGTAATTTTAGTGGTATCATTTATTCTGAAATTTACTTCGTTTGGTCTCCATATTTACGGAGTAGGAGGAAATGATAAATCTTCCCATATGCTGGGAGTTAATCCGGCTCGTATTAAGTTTTTAACCTTTTCTCTGGCCGGTGGATTTGCTGGGCTGGCAGCACTTTTCTATACAGGTTTTCTGGATTCGGTTCCACCCAGTATGGCAGATGGAGATATTTTCATGGCCTTTGCCGGAGCTATCATTGGTGGTGTTGAACTCCAGGGTGGCCGTGGTTCAATGATTAATGTTCTGGCCGGTATTATCTTTCTGGCCCTGATTGAAGCAGGTTTATCAATGTTTAATGTAGATCCTTATTTGCGCCGGGTAGCTTATGGTTTCCTGGTTGTTCTGGCTATTATTATCAATAAAACGAGAAACTATTTCCGGGACAGGATATTACAGGTTTCATAGAAAGGGGCAGACAGGTGGACAACAGAACGAGAATCTTAACGATGATGAAAGGGGAAAAACCCGACAGGGTTCCCTGGTTTGGTGATCTGAGTTACTGGGCTTTATCGATGGAAGAAAAACATTTTGTTGATAGAGGTTATCATGTATTTGAGGATTTTTATAAATTTCATGAAGACCTGGGGGTAGGATTTTATCTACAGGGTTATGAGCCATTTACACCTGTTTATGATGAGAAAATAACTATAGAAAACGAAGAAGAAGATAATGTCAGGACGAGAAGGGTCATAACCCCGGTGGGAGAGATAGAAGAACAATGGACCTGGATTCCCAGATCTTACTGTGAGGCTCCCAGTAAATATTTTATTGAGAGTGTAGAAGATATGAAGGTTTTTCAGTACTGGGTTGAACATACTGAATATGAAAGAAATTATGAAGAGGCGGAAAAAAGATATGAACTGGTGGGTGATAACGGGGTAGTGCTCTGTTATCTTCCTAAAAGTCCGTTTATGCAGTTGGTTGCTCTTTATGCTGGTATAGAGTTAATAGTAGATATCTGGTTAAGCCACCAGGCTGAGTTTGAAAAATTT